>NZ_JBAKHW010000015.1:0-160024 GCF_036906815.1 Micromonospora sp. CPCC 205539
GGAAGGCCGGGGGGGCGGGCGGGGGGGGGCCGGACCGGGCGGGGGGGGGTGGGGTCGGGGTGGGGCGGACCGGGTCGGGGTGGGGCGGGTCGGGTCGGGGTGGGTCGGGTCGTGGCGTGGCGTGGCGGGTCGTGGCGGGTCGTGGCGTGGCGGGTCGGGGTGGGTCGGGGGACGGTTCAGCCGTGACGGCGGGCGCGGGTGGCCGGCGTTCGGCGCGTGGGTGCGGACGCCGCCGATCCGCCTGGGGCCGGCGGGGCCGGATCGGGCTTCACCTGCGCAACCACCTCGCAGAGATCGCGCAGCGGGTCGACGGCCTGGGTCGAGCAGGCGACCTGTTGAAGCAGCCCCCGCAGCGTCGCGGACTCGGCCGGCGTGAGCGCCGCCAGCAGGTGCGACTCGAGCTGCCGCAGCGTTAGCCGGCGCTGCTCCCAGGCCGTACGGCCAGCGTCGGTGACGTCCACCAGCCGGCTGCGCCGGTCGGCCGGGTCCGCCCTGCGGGCGACGAACCCGGGCCGCTCCAGGTCGTCGATGACGTAGGTGAGCACCGTCCGGTCGATGCCGAGCTCCTCGGCGATCGCGCCCTGGTTGCGAGGCGGCCCTTTGATTGCGGCGGTGAGCACCTGATAGCCGCGCGGGCCACCGGGGAAGTCGACGAGCGCGTGGTCGGCCGCCCGGACATAGCCGCGGAAGACGATCCCGAGCATCCAGCCCAGGTCGTCGTCGAGCGGATCGGGCCGGTCCCGCGCATCGGTGGCACCCGTCATGCCTCGACAATAGCGCAGTGACCAAGACCTTATTGGCAGTAGATGTTCTGCATGGCATAAGGTTTAGGTCATGACGCATCACGCGACACGGGGGGCTTGCCGATGAGCGACTACGGCCACGACCTGGTCTTCGGATCGTTCACCACTCCGCGCAACGACGATCCGGACCGCACCGTCGGTCTCGCCGTGCTGGCTGAGCAGGTCGGGCTGGATCTGGTCACCTTCCAGGACCACCCGTACCAGCCGGGCTTCCTCGACACCTGGACGCTGCTGAGCTACGTCGCGGCGCGGACCGATCGGGTGCACCTCTCGGCGAACGTCACGAACCTGCCGCTGCGTCCGCCGGCGGTGCTCGCCCGCAGCGTGGCCAGCCTGGACCTGCTCAGCGGTGGCCGGATCGATCTCGGCCTCGGCGCGGGGGCGTTCTGGGAGGCCATCGAGGCGATGGGTGGCCAGCGACTGACCCCCGGGCAGGGCGTACGGGCGCTGGAGGAGGCCATCGAGGTCATTCGCCAAGTCTGGGACGCCGAGGCGCGCGGCGGCGTCCGTGTCGACGGCGAGTTCCACCGCGTGGTCGGTGCCAAGCGTGGCCCCGCGCCCGCTCACGACGTGCCGATCTGGCTGGGCGCGTACAAGCCGCGCATGCTCGGGCTCACCGGTCGCCGGGCCGACGGCTGGCTGCCGTCGCTGGCCTACCTCCAGCCCGGCGACCTGGCCAAGGGCAACGCGATCATCGACGACGCGGCCCGGGAGGCCGGGCGCGCGCCGGAGGACGTCCGCCGGCTGCTCAACATCTCCGGGCAGTTCTCGGCCACCGGGCGCGGTCCGCTCCAGGGGCCGGCCGAGCAGTGGGCGGAGGAGCTCGCCGATCTGGCGCTCAGCGAGGGCATCAGCACCTTCATCTTCGCTGGCGACGACCCCGATGATCTCCGGCGCTTCGCCGGCGAGGTGGCACCGGCCGTACGCGAGCTGGTCGCCGCCGAGCGCGCGAGCGACTCGGCGACCGAGCGCACGCCGGCGCGTACCCCGGCTCCGGAGCCGGCTCCGGTCGTCTCGCCGACGGCACGGACGGCGCGCCCGAAGGTGGTCGGCGGCGCCTTCGCCGTGGTGCCGACGCCGGACGATGGTCGGCGCCGCAGCGACCGGAAGGTCTGGGACGAGTCCGCCCGCCCCACGGGGCCCGTGCCCGACCCGACGCGCACCTACACCGCGCACGAGCAGGCCAACGGCCAGCACCTGGTGCAGGTGCACGACCACCTGCGCAGCGAGCTTGCCCAGATCCACGACCTGATCGAGCAGGTCGCGGCCGGTGAGATCGACGCCGGCGCGGCCCGCTCGCACATCAACACGATGACCATGCGGCAGAACAGGTGGACGCTCGGGACCTACTGCGAGTCCTACTGCCGCGTCGTCACCACCCACCACACCATCGAGGACCAGGCTCTCTTCCCACGGCTGCGCCAGCGCGACCCGCGCCTCGCGCCGGTCGTCGACCGGCTGGAGCAGGAGCACCACGTCATCCACGACGTGCTGGAGGGCGTCGACCAGGCCCTGGTCGCGTACGTCGGGGCCACGGACGGGCTGCCCGAGCTGCGCGCCGCGGTGGACCTGCTGACCGATGCCCTGCTGTCCCACCTCAGCTACGAGGAGCGCGAGCTGGTCGAGCCGCTGGCCCGGCTGGGCGTGAGCTGACGGCGGCGCCCCGGCTCACCCCGGGGTTGCCCGGTTTGACGTGAGAGACTACTTTCGAAACATGTCTCTCACGAATCCGTACGGGGATTTCGAGATCACCGAGCCGCAGGCGCTGCGGGCGCTGGCCCATCCGGTCCGGCTGGCCATCCTCGACCGGCTGCAGCGGCACGGCCCGGCCACCGCCACCGGGCTGTCCCCGCACGTCGGCGCCACGCCCTCGGTGGTGAGTTGGCACCTGCGGCACCTCGCGACGTTCGGCCTGGTCACCGACTGGGAGGGCGCCAGCAGCAAGCGAGAGCGCTGGTGGCAGGCGGCGGCCCGGGGCTTCCGCTTCACGCTGCCCGACGACGCCGAGGGGCAGGCCGCCGGCCGCCAACTGCGGGGGGAGATGTTCGCCCGGTCCGCCGAGGCGCCGCAGCAGTGGCTGCTGCACGACGAGCCACGGCTGGACGACGAGTGGCGTGGCGTGGCCGGGGTGGCCGACACCCAGTTCGTGGCCACCGTCGACGAGTTGCGGCAGGTAGAGACCGCGATCGAGGAGTTGCTCGCCCCGTACGTGCGGCGCAAGGGCGAGCCCGCACCGGCCGGCGCGCAGGTCGTCCGGATGCTGCGCTACCTGCTGCCGGAGCCCGGCGACGACGACCCGGCCGCGTCGTGACCACCGTCAGCGCGGCACCCACGCCGGCCCTGCACCGCGACCGGCGGTTCCGCACCTTCTGGATCGGCGAGACGATCTCCCAGTTCGGTGACCGGGTCCGGGAGTTGGCCCTGCCACTGATCGCCGTCACCCTGCTCGCCGCGACGCCCACGCAGGTCAGCGTCCTCACCGCGCTGATCTGGCTGCCCAACCTGCTGGGCCTGGTGCTGGGAGCGTGGGTGGACCAGCGCACCCGCAAGCGCCGGCTCCTGATCATCGCCGATCTGCTCCGCGCGGTGGTGCTGCTCAGCCTGCCGGTGGCCTACCTCTTCGACGCGGTCACCCTCACCCAGCTCTACCTGGTGGCTCTGCTCACCGGCGCCGGCGCGGTGCTGTTCGCCATGGCACAGCAGGCGTTCTTCGTCGCGCTGGTGCCGCGGTCGGCCTACATCGACGCGACCAGCAAGTTGAGCCTGAGCCGCGCCGCCTCGTCGGTGGCCGGTCCGGCTGTCGGCGGCGGGCTGGTCCAGTTGCTGACCGCGCCGTTCGCGATCGTCGTCGACGCGGTGTCCTTCCTGGGCTCCGCGCTGCTGATCAGCCGCATCCCGGTCACCGAGGCGCCCCCACCGCCGCAGCGAGTGTCCACCCTCAGCCTGGTCCGCGAGGGGCTCGCGTTGGTGCTGCGTCACCCCGTGCTGCGCGCCGCGCTCGGCTGCACCACCACCGTCAACTTCTTCACCTTCATCGCCGCCGCGCTGCTGATCCTCTACGCCAGCCAGGACCTCGGCCTGTCGGCCGGCGCCATCGGCATCGCGTTCGGCATCGGGGCGTTCGGCGGGCTGGCGGGCGCGGCGCTGGCACCCCGGATCTCCCGTGCCATCGGGTTGGGGCGTACCGCGATGCTCGGCGCGGTGCTCTTTCCCGCGCCGCTGGCGCTGACCGCGCTGCTGACCGGCCCGACCTGGGCCAAGGTGGGCATGCTGGCGGCCATCGAGGTGGTCTCCAGCATCGGGGTGATGTTGATGGACGTCAACCTGAACGCCCTCCTCGCCGCGGTCACGCCCGACGACGCGCGAGGCCGCCGAGCGGGTGCGTACAGTGCCGTCAACTACGGCATCCGGCCCCTCGGCGCGCTGGTCGGCGGCGCGCTCGGCACCACGATCGGGCTGCGGCCGACGTTGGTCGTCGCCGGCCTGGGCGGCGTGCTCGCCGTGCTCTGGCTGGTCGCGTCGCCGGTGCGCCACATCGCCAGTCTGGACGAGGCGGCAACCTGATTCGGGCGGGCGGTGGGGCGAGCGCCCGCCCCACCGCCCGCGCAGGTCAGCTCGCTGCTGCCAGCAGCAGGCGGGCCAACTCGGCGGGCTGGGAGACCATCGGCCAGTGGCCGGTCTCCATGGTGACCAGCCGCCAGTGCTCGCTGGTCAGCAGCTTGGCCACGGTGTCGTTGGGCTCGGGCCCGTCGAGCAGGCACTTGATGTACGTGGCGGGCAGATCGTCCAGCGGACGGGTCAGCACGGCCGGTTCGGTCAGCGCGCCGCCCGGGTGCGGAGTGGCGCCCGCGATCAGCCGAGCGGCCTGCTCGTCGGTGAGGCCCTGACCGTCGAGGTCGGCCGCGCCCAGTGGCCAGTAGCCGTTGTTGTCGGCGATCAACGATGTCAGCGCCGCCGGACCCTGCCACCAGCGAGAGGCGAACGACTCGCCGTCGACGGGCACCTCCGAGTCGACGAAGACCACCCGGGTCAGCCGATCGCCGATCCGCTCGGCGGCCTGACCCACCGGGATGCCCGCGTAGCTGTGCCCGACCAGCACCACGTCGCGCAGGTCGCGCCGCTCGATCTCGCCGACGATGTCCTGCACGTGGGTCTGCTGCCCGGCGGGCAAGCCCTGCTTCTCGGCGAGGCCGGAGAGGGTCAGCGGATGCGTGCCATGGCCAGCCACGCGCAGCGGCGGCAGGACCTCGTCCCACGCCCACGACCCCAGCCAAGCGCCCGCCACCAATACGAATTCTGCCATGCGCAGACCCTAGCCGGAACCTCCGACAGTGCCGGGGGATCGACCCGGTGGCCCGGCGGCACCGACCTCGCTCCCGCGGTATCCCGGGCCACAGCGCGCGAAACCGCCGGTGCGGCGTCGCGCACCTGCCCGGCGCAGCCGCTCGGTCAGCCGGTGGGCCGGTCGACCAGGGCGGCCAGCCGCTTCGGGGCGAGCAGGCAGTAGCTCTCGGTCAGCAGTTCGGCGACCTCGGCCCAGTCGGTGTCGTCGGCCACGACCATCCCCAGCACGGTCGGGCTCCAGTCCGGCTTATAGAAGGGGTGCCCAACGGCCATGAGCGCGGCGATCTCTTCCGGCGGCGACCGGAAGGTCAGCAGGCAGGCCGGGCGGTCCAGCTCGGCGGCGCGCGCGTGGACGGCCTGGTGCTCGGGGTCGACGGTGAGCACGTGGGCGATGGTGCGTTTGCGGATGCGCCAGCGGGTGCCCACCCAGGCCGGCTCCTCGTAGCTCTCCGGCAGGCCGAGGCAGATCGGCCGTAGTCGGTCGAGGACCTCGGGCGGCACATCTCCGGGTGCGGTCACGGTCAGCGACCCTAACCGGGCGGTGTGACAACTTCAGCTCGTCGATGCCCCGCATGGACCAGACGAGGACGTCAATAGACCTACGTGCACGAAATTGGGGGCGATCGCATCCACAGACATCGGTCTCGGCTGATGGCCGTGACACCGACAGCGATGTCAGGATGGCTCCTGGTAACAGATTTTGCCACGCCGTTACGCGCCGTCGTCGTCGCGTAGACCGGGAGCCGATGTCGTGATCCGACCAAGCGGACAGCTGTGACCGCCGTTCCGAACGCCGGCCCGGGCCGTCCCACCAGTGTTCCCGCCGAGGTGCTGCGGCGGGCCGCCGCGTACCCCGAGCGACCCGCGGTCGTCGACCGGCACGGCGTCCTGCGCTACCGCGACCTGGTGAACGCGGCGACCGTCCTCGCCGGCGCTCTCGCCCGCGAGCTGCCGCCGCCGGCCGCCCCGGGGCACCCGGACGCGGGCTCGGTGGTGGCCGTACTGCAACCGCGTACCGCCGCCGCGGTGGTCGGGCCACTCGCCGCGATGTTCTGCGGTGCCGCGTTCCTGCCGCTGGACCCGGGGCTGCCCCCGGCCCGGATCGCCCGGATCCTCGCCGATGCGCAGTGCCGGGTCGCGGTCGCCGCCGACGAACTGGTCGACCTGCTGCCCGCCGAGGTCACCGCCGTTCGTGCCGGTCGGGAGGAGCACCTGCGGCTGCCCGACCCGGACGACCTGGCGTACCTGATCGCCACCTCGGGCTCGACCGGCCAGCCGAAGCAGGTCGAGGTCGCCCACCGCAGCCTGTGGACGGTGCTCGACTGGTACGCGCGGTTCTTCCGCCTCGACCCGGGCGTCCGCTGCGCGGCCTTCGCCGGCCTGGCCTTCGACGCCGCCCTGCTGGACCTCTGGGCGCCGCTGATCCGCGGCGCGACGGTGGTGCTCGCCGACGAGGAGGTCGCGCGGGACCCGGAGCGCATCGCCGAGGTGCTGCGCGAGGTGGACCACTGCTTTCTCAGCACTCCGCTGGCCGAGCAGCTGCTGCGCTCCGGGGTGGACACCGGCCGGCTGCGCACCCTGGCCACCGGGGGTGACCGGCTGCGTCTCTGGCCACCCGTCGGGTTCGGCGCGGCGGTGCACAACCTGTACGGCCCCACCGAGGCCACCATCCTGGTCACCGCCACCGGTGACCTACGCCGGTACGCCGACCGCGGCGTCCCGCCGCCGATCGGCCGGCCGGTCGCGGGCGCCCGGCTGACCCTCGACGGCGCCGGCGACGGGGAACTGGTGATCGGCGGACCGGTGCTGGCCCGGGGTTACCGGGGGGTGCCCACGACGACCGCCGGGGCGTTCGTGACCGGCCCCGACGGGGTGGCGCGGCAGTACCGCACCGGGGACGTCTGCCGGCGCGACGCCGCGGGTGACCTGCACTTCATCGGGCGTGTCGACAGCCAGGTCAAGATCCGTGGCCAACGGATCGAGCTGCGCGAGGTGGAGAGCGCCCTGCTCGAGCTGCCCCGGGTCGGTCAGGCCGCCGCCGGCACGGTGCACCGCGCAGGAGCGCCGCTGCTGGTGGCCTGGGTGACCGGCGCGGTCACACCCGAGGCGGTACGCGCGGGTCTGCGCGACCGGCTGCCCACGGCGATGGTGCCGCACACGGTGGAGATCCGGGACACCCTGCCGCTGACCGCGAACGGCAAACTGGACCGGGCGGCGCTGCGCGGCGACACCGAACGGCGCTGGTCCGCCGAGGAGGCCGCCTCCGTTCCGCCGGCCGAGTCGGCCGCGACCGATCCCGCCGGGGCCGCCGTGGCCGAGGCGTGGCGCGCCGTCCTCGGCGCGCCACCGCGCCCCGAGGACGACTTCTTCCTGGTCGGTGGGGACTCGCTGCTCGCGGTGCGGCTCACCGCCCAGCTCCGGCAGGGGCTGCGGATCGAGGTACGGGCCGCGCTGCTCTACCAGCACCGCCGGTACGCCGACTACCTGGCGGCGGTGCGGGCACTGGAGGACGAGGCGGCCGTGGACGGGGCCGGTGCGGCGCGGTGACCGGCACCCTGCTCACCCGCCTCCTCGCCGCCGGCCGGCGACGCCCCGCGACGATCGCCGTGCACTCCGACGCCGACAGCGTCAGCTGGGGACGGCTGCTCGACCTGGCCGGCCGGTACGCGGCGGGCTACCGGGGGTACGGCGTCGGCCCCGGCGACCGGGTCGGGGTGCTGCTCGAACCGGGACCCCACGCGGTGGCCGCGGCCATCGGCGCGTTCGCGGTGCGGGCCGCGTACGTGCCGTTGGATCCGGCCCAGCCGCCGGCCCGGATCGGCACGCTGCTCGACGCGGCCGGCCCGCGACTGGTGGTGGCCGAGTCCACCCTGCCCGGTCGAGCCGTGCTCCGTCCCGCCGCCGTGGTCGGGCGACCGGGGATGCCGCTCGCGGACTTCGGGGCGCCCTCCGACGTGGCGTACGTGGTGCACACCTCCGGCTCCACCGGCCTACCCAAGGCCGTGCAGGTCGAGCACGCCAACCTGAGCAACCTGCTCGTCGAGCTGGACGAGCGGGCCCCGGTGCCGACCGGGCACATCGGCAGCTGGTGGACCCGGCCCTCGTTCGACGTCGCGGTCTGGGAGTGCTTCGCGCCACTGAGCCGTGGCGGGAGCGTCCGGGTGGTCCCGGAGGCGGCCCGGCACGACGGCGCGGCGTTCGCCGCCTTCCTGGACGTCACCGGGGCGCAGAGCGGCTACGTGCCGCCCGCGTTCCTGCCGGAGCTGCTCGCGCTGCTGCGCGCCGAGCCGGGCGCGTTGACCGGCCTGCGCCGGTTGCTGGTCGGGGTGGAGCCGATCCCTCGGACACTGCTGGAGGCGATCGCCCGCAGCCGGCCCGAGCTGACCGTCGTCAACGGCTACGGCCCGGCCGAGACCACCGTCTGCTGCACCCTCTACGTGGTGCCCCGGCACGGCGCGGCGGCCGGCGAACGTACCCCGATCGGCACCGCGGTCCGCGGCACCGCGCTCCTGCTGCGCCACGCCGACGGGTCGCACCACCGCACCGGCACGGGGGAGTTGGTCGTCGCGGGGGCGGCGGTTGCCCGAGGCTACCTGCGTCCGCCGGTCGGCCCGTCGGCGTTCATCACGGACCCGACGCAGCCGGACCGGCGGGCCTACCGCACCGGTGACCTGGTGCGCACCCTGCCCGACGGCAACCTGCTCTTCCTCGGCCGGGTCGACCGGCAGGTGAAGATCCGGGGCTTCCGGATCGAACCCGCCGAGGTGGAGGCGGTGCTGCGCGGCCTGCCCGGGGTGCGGGACGTGGTGGTGGCCGCACGGCGGCTTCCCGACGCCGGTGATGTGCTGGTGGCATACCTGACCGCCGAGCCGGGCGCTGGGCTCACCGAACGCACCCTGCGCGGGTACGCCGCCGAGCGGTTGCCGGCGTACGCGGTGCCGGCGGCGGTCCTGCTGCTGCCCCGGCTGCCGCTCACCCCGCACGGCAAGTACGACCACGACCGGCTCGCCGCCCGTCCGCTGCCCGGTCTCGCGTCCGAGGGCCCGACCGCGTCCACGGCCCAGAACGGGCCCGCCGTTGCCGCGCCTGCGGATGTCCCGCCGGCCGGCGACCCGGAGCGGGGCCCGCTCGCACTGGTGCTGGCCGCCTGGCGGCGGGTGCTGCCGGCGCGCGACCTCCGGGCCGAGGACAGCTTCATCGCGCTGGGCGGCACCTCGTTGGGTGCGACCCGCGCGGCGGCCTGGCTGAGCGAGCGCACCGGCGTGGCGGTGAGCAGCGCCGCCGTGCTGCGGGCGGCCGACGCCGCCGAGCTCGCCGAACGGCTCGTAGCATCCACCGACGCAGGCCGGGACCGGCGCGGACCGGTCGGCGCGCGGCGCGGGCCGCTGACCCCCGAGCAGCTCGGCCTCTGGCTGCACGACGAGCTGCACCCAGGCAGCAACCTCTACTGCGAGCCCGTCGTCTTCGGCACCGATGCGCCGGTGGACGTACCCCGGCTGGTCGACGCGCTACGCCGGGCGCTGTCCGCGCATGCCGCCTTCGGTGCCGGGCTGCGGCTCGTTGACGGCCTGCCGGAGTTGGTGCTCGACCAGCATCAGCCGGAGGTGGAGGTGTGCCGCCTCGTCGATTGCGCGGCACTCGACGCCGCCGTGCGGGCCCGCGCCGAGCAGCCGTTCGACACCTCGGTCGACCCGTTGGTGCGCTGCGCGGTGCTGACCGCCGGCCGGCGTACCGAACTCGTGCTGGTCTGGCACCACCTGGTGGTCGACGCCTGGTCGCTGCAGCTGTTCCTGGCCGACGTGACCCGCTGCCACGCCGATCCGACCTTCTCGCCCGCGCTGCCCGCCACGACGGTGTGCGACCTCGGGCTGCGCCGGTCGGCGTGGACGGCGGGCGAGGAGGGGCGGGCGGCGGTCACGGCCGCCGTGGCGCGCGTCCGGGACGTACCGGAGCTGGTCCCGACCGCACCCGTTGAGCGGACCGTGCTGACCCGGCCGGTACGGGCGTCCGCCGCCACGCTGTCCCGCCCCGGCGGCGGCACCGCCACCGAGGTGGTCGCCGCCGCGTACGCCCGCGCCCTGGGCAACCTGCTGGGCCGGGACACCGTGCTGATCGGCTGCGCGAGCGGCACCCGCCGGGCCGCCGACGAGTTCGAGGTCGCCGGGTACGCGGTGAACACCGTCCTGCTGCGCTGCGACGACGTGCGTACCGGTGACTGGGCCGACCTGGTCGACCGGGTCGGCGGGCACCTGCGTCAGGTGGTGGCCGAGCAGGCGCCGTTCGCCGCGGTGGTCCGGGAGGTCCGTCGGGGCACCGGCGCGCGGCCGGGGTCGTACCCGGCCTGCTACCTGGACTCGGTGGAGGAGCCGGAGCTGGTCACCGGCGCGCTCACCTGGCAGCGGCGGAAGCTGCACCGCACGGCGAACCGCTTCCCGCTCTGCCTCACCCTGCGCCAGACGGCCTCCGGCGAGCTGTCGATCCTCGTCGAGGCCGACGGCGGAGTGCTCGACCCGGCCGCCGCCGCAGCACTCGCCGCCGCCGTCACCGACCAGCTCGAGGCGTACGCACAAGGAGAACCCGATGGCTCGGACGATCGTGTTGCAGCAGGTCGGCGACGGGCGGGCCGGATGCCTGCTGACGGTTGAGTTTCCCGGCGACTCGACCGGCGCCGGGCTGGCCGCGACACTCGCCGCGGCCGAGTCGGCCACGCCGCCCGACGGGCGGCACCAGGTCTGGCGGCTGGACCCGGTGACCAGCGTGGAGCTGGACGGCGGGCTGCCCGACCACGCCACCCTGGCCGGCGCCGCCGCCGCGGAGTTCCTGCGCCACCGGCCGGCCGGCGCGGGTCCGCTCACCGTGGTCGGGTACTGCAGCGCGGCGCTCTTCGCCGGGCACCTGACGCGGGCTCTGGCGGCGGCCGGGTCACCACCCGACGCGTTGGTCCTGGTCGCGGCCACCGTGCCCGACGAACGGACCGCCTGGCGGGAGCACGCCACGCTGCTTCGCAAGCTGACCGGCGAGCCCGCGCCGACGCCACCGGCCGGCCCGGCCGACCCGCACGTGATCGTCCATCGCTGGCGGGCCGAGTTGACCGGGCACGCCCGCGCGTTCGTCGACGCGCAGGGGTTTCCGCCGGCCGAGGCGGAGACCGCGGCGCAGGAGATCGCCGGCCGCTACCTGGCCTGGCTGTGGTTCCTGCTGGACGCCGCGCGGGCCGGCGAGGCGCGGGTGTCCTGCCCGGTCACCGTGCTGGCCGACGACGCCGAGGCCATCGCCCGGTTGCCGCACCGGCCGGCCACCGCGGCCGGCCAGCCGGCACCGGGCCCGACGACAGCACGACAGCACAGCGCCGCCGGCAGGGGAGCCGGCGCGGATGACGGGGGGACAGCATGACGACGGAGGAACGACGGCCCGTCCGGGTCGATGCGATCGAGCGGGTCGTCGCGGACGCCTGGGGCGCGGCGCTCGGCGTGGCGGGGCTCACCGAGCAGGACCACTTCTTCGAGCGGGGCGGTGACTCGCTGGCCGCCGCCCGGATGGCCGCGCAGCTCCGAACCGCGCTGGACGTGCGGTTGCCGCTCAGCGCGGTCTTCGAGCATCCCACCCTGGGCGGGTTCACCGCGGCGCTGCGCGCCGAGCACGGTATGGCCGTCGACGAGGCCGCCGAGCTGTACCTGAGCGTGCTCGCCTGCTCTGAGGCGGACGCCGAGTCTCTGCTCGGACGCCTCGATGACTGACCTGCTCTCACCGCGCAAGGCAGCGCTGCTGGCCGCCCTGCGCGCCCGCCGGGCCGCCGAGGCTGCCGCGGGTGCCGAGGCCGCTGTGGACTCTGCAACCGGCGAGGCCGACCCGAGCGCCGCCGACCCGAGCGCCGCCGACCCGAGCGCCGCCGACCCGAGCGCCGCCGACCCGAGCGCCGCCGACCCGAGCGCCGCCGACCCGAGCGCCGCCGACCCGAGCGCCGCCGACCCGAGCGCCGCCGACCCGAGCGCCGCCGTCGGGGCGGTCACCGGAGACGGGCCGGCGGACGCGGTGGTCTCCGCCGGTCAGCGGCAGATGTGGTACCTCGACCAGGCCGCCCCGGGCGACCCGGCGTACCTGGCGCCGGTGGCGTACCGGCTGCGCGGGCCGTTGGACGTGCCGGCCCTCGGAGCGGCGGTCGACGCCCTGGTGGCCCGGCACGAGCCGCTGCGCACCACGCTGCGCCTGCACGACGGGGACCTCGTGCCGGTGGTCCAGCCACCCGGCAGCGGGCTGCTGCGGGTCACCGACCTCACCGGCCTGGCCGGTGCGGCCCGCGAGGCCGAGCTGACCGCCCGGCTGGCCGCCGAGGCCGCCACCCCGCTCGACCTGGCCGTCGGGCCGGTGCTGCGGGCCACCCTGTTCCGGCTCGCCGACACCGAGCACGTGCTCGTGCTGACCGTCCACCATGTCGCGGTCGACGAGTGGTCGCTGCGGCTCGCCGCCGCCGAGCTGGCCGAGCGGTACGCCGCCGGGCGCGCCGGACGCGCGCCCGAGCTGCCCGAGCTGCCCCGGTCGTACCAGGACTGGGCCGCCGACCAGCGTCGCTGGCTGGCCGGCCCGCAGGCCGCGGCGCAGCGGGACTGGTGGCGCGACCGGCTGGCCGGAACGCCCCCGGTCCCCGAGCTGCCCGGCGGACGAGCTGCCCGGCCGGCCGTGCCCACCAGTGCCGGCGCCACCCGGATCGTGCCGCTGGACGTGCCGGCGGAGCTGCTGCGGGCAACCTGCCGCCGGCTCACCGTCACGCCGTACCAGCTTCTGTTCGCCGCGTTCCAGGTGCTGCTGGCCCGCTGGACCGGCCGGGACGACGTGCCGGTCGGCACCCCGGTCGGCAACCGCCGCGACCCGGCCACCGAGCCGCTGATCGGCCTGTTCGTCAACACCCTGGTGATCCGCGCCGACCTGGCCGGCGACCCCAGCTTCGCGGAGCTGACCGGTCGGGTCCGCGCCGCCGTGCTCGCCGCCCAGGAGCGCCAGGAGCTGCCCTTCGAGGAGCTGGTTGCCGCGGCCCGCCCGGACCGCCGCGCCGGGCACAGTCCGCTGTTCCAGGTGATGTTCCTGTACGCGGACGCGGTCGCGCCGATGCCGCTACCCGGGATCGACGTCACCCCGGTCGAGGTCCCGGCGGCCACCGCGAAGTTCGACCTGACCGTGGCGGTGCGGCCCGGCCCCGACGGCCTGGAGGCCGCGCTGGAGTACCGCTCCGACGTGTTCGACGCCCGCACGGTCGACCGGTTCGCGGCCGGCTTCCGTACCCTCCTCGCCGACCTGCTGGCCGACCCGGACGCCCCGGTGCGTGCCGCCCGGCTGCTCACCGACGCCGACCGCGAGCTGATCCTGCGTACCTGGAACGACACCGCGACCGGCGCGCCACCCGACGGGACGGTGCACGCGCTGATCGAGCGCCAGGCCCGTCGCCACCCCGACGCGGTGGCGGTCGACGACGGGACGCGCACGCTGACCTATCGCGACCTGGACGCCCACGCCGAGGCGCTCGCCGCGACCCTGCGGCGGCAGCGGATCGGCGTCGGCGACCTGGTGGGCATCCTGCTGGAGCGCACCGCCGCGCTGCCCGTCGCGGTCCTCGCGGTGCTCAAGACCGGCGCGGGGTACGTCCCGCTGGATCCGGCGCACCCGCCGGCACGGCTGGGCTGGGTGCTCGACGACACCGCCGCGCCGGTGGTGTTCACCTCGGCCGCGCTGCGCCCACGACTGCCGGACGGTCCGGCCCGGCCGGTCGAGGTGGACCTGACCGCGCCGGCCGCCGACCCCGCACCCGCGGCGTCCGCGTCGGTCGGCCCCGACCACCTGGCGTACGTCCTGCACACCTCCGGCTCCACCGGGCGCCCCAAGGGTGTGCTGGTCACCCACGGGGGAGTGGTCAACTATCTGCGGTGGGCCGCTGCCGCCTACCGGATCGGCCCGGGCGACGCGGTGCCGGTGCACTCCTCGATCGGCTTCGACCTGACGGTGACCAGTCTGCTGGTGCCGCTGGCCGCCGGTGGCACCGTGCACCTGCTCGGCGACGACGTCGGCCCGGCGGGGTTGGGCGCGGCGCTGCTCGACCGGACGAGCCCGTACGGCCTGGTGAAGCTCACCCCGGCCCAGCTGGAGATCGTCAACCGGCAGGTCGACGAGGCCGGGGCACCCGGGCGGACCCGGCTGTTCGTGATCGGTGGGGAGAACCTGCGCGCCGACCAGGTCGCGCTCTGGCGGGCGTACGCCCCGGGCACCCGGTTGGTCAACGAGTACGGCCCGACCGAGACGGTGGTCGGCTGCGCGGTGCACGAGGTCGGCCCGGGCACCCCGGAGCACGGCTCGGTGCCGATCGGCCGGCCGATCGCCAACACCGAGCTGTACGTGCTCGACGACCGTCTCGACCCGGTCCCGGTCGGCCTGCCCGGCGAGCTGTACGTGGGTGGGGCCGGCGTGGCCCGGGGCTACCTCAACCGGCCTGGCCTGACCGCCGACCGCTTCGTACCGGACCCGTTCGCCGCCGACGGGCGGAGGTTGTACCGCACCGGCGACCTGGCCCGCTACCGCCCCGACGGCACCCTGGAATTCCTGGGTCGCAGCGACGGGCAGATCAAGTTGCGCGGTCACCGGATCGAGCCCGGCGAGGTGGAGGCGGCGCTGCGTCGACTGCACCCGGGCGGCGAGGTCGCCGTCGTGCTGCGCCGCGACGACCCGGACGACCCACGGCTGGTCGCGTACCTCACCGGCGACCCGGACCCGGCCGTGCTGCGCGCCGGACTGGGCGCCGAGCTGCCGGAGTACCTGATCCCGGCCGCCTTCGTGGGCGTGGCGGCGCTGCCGCTCACCGGCAACGGCAAGCTCGACCCGACCGCCCTGCCCGCACCGACGGCGGACGCCACCGACACCGGGCGTCGGCCGACCGCCAGCGCCACAGCACCAGCGACCGACGGCGACCCGACCGACGACGAGCTGGCTGGGGCCGACGCGACCGGCGGCGGGTTGGGCCGGCCGGCGACGACCGTGGTGTCGGCCGGTGACCGGGCGGCGGCCCGCCGGCTGGTGGCCGAGGTGTGGCGTGCGGTGTTGGGGGTGCCCCACGTCGGTGAGCGGGACAACTTCTTCGACCTCGGCGGACACTCGTTGCGGCTGCTGGCCGTGCACCGGCTGCTGGTCGACCGGCTCGGGCCGGTGGTCACGGTCACCGACCTGTTCCGGCACACCACCGTCGACGCGCTCGCCGACGTGCTGGCCGCTGCCGCGCCGTCGGCCGCCGTGCCGCGTGGTCGGGAGCGTGCCCGGGTTGCGGCACGGCCGATGGAGGCCCCGACCCGGACCGCGCCGCCGGCCGACGCGATCGCCGTCGTCGGGATGGCCTGCCGGTTCCCCGGCGCGCGGACGCCGGAGGAGTTCTGGCGGATCATCCACGACGGCGTCGACACGGTCCGTGAGTTCAGCACCGCGGAGCTGCTCGCCGACGGTGCCGACCCGGCCCTGGTCGACGATCCGGCGTACGTGCGCCGGGGCAGCGAGCTGGCCGACATCGACCGCTTCGACGCGGGCTTCTTCGGCTTCACCCCCCGCGAGGCGCAACTGCTGGACCCGCAGCACCGGCTGCTGCTGGAGTGCACCTGGGAGGTGCTGGAACGCGCCGGGCACGACCCGGAGGCGTACCCGGGGCGAATTGGCCTGTTCGCCGGCTCCGGGCGCAGCACCTATCTGCTGGAACACCTGCTCACCGCACCGGATTTGGTGAACGCGGTCGGCGGTTACCAGCTCGCGCTGAGCAACGACAAGGACTTCCTGACCTCCCGGGCGTCGTACAAGCTGAACCTCACCGGGCCGAGCGTCAGCGTCAGCACCGCCTGCTCCAGCTCGCTGGTCGCCGTGCACCTGGCCCGGCAGAGCCTGCTCAGCGGTGAGTCCGACCTGGCGGTCGCCGGTGGGGTGAGCGTCGTTCCGGCGCAGCGGCAGGGCTACCTGCACCACGACGGCGGCCTGTTCTCCCCGGACGGGCACTGCCGGCCGTTCGACGCCGATGCCCGGGGCGCCATCGCGGCCAGCGGCATCGGGCTGGTCGTCCTGCGTCGACTCACCGACGCGATCGCCGACGGCGACCTGATCCACGCCGTCATCCGCGGCTCGGCGATGAACAACGACGGCGCCCAACGGGCCGGCTACTCCGCCCCCGGCGTCGCCGGTCAGGTCGAGGTGGTCAGCCGGGCGCTGGCCGTCGCCGGGGTGGCCGCGCGCGACATCGGCTACCTGGAGGCGCACGGCACCGGCACCCTGTTCGGTGACCCCATCGAGGTCAGCGCGCTCACCGAGGCGTTCCGGCGGGGCACCGCCGACCAACGGTTCTGCGCGCTCGGCTCGGTCAAGGCGAGCATCGGGCACACCGACGCCGCCGCCGGGGTGGCCGGGCTGATCAAGGCGGTCCTGGCGTTGCGGCACCGCACCCTGCCGCCAGCGGTGAACGTGCGGCGGTCCAACCCGGCGATCAACCTGGCGACCAGCCCCTTCCACCTGCCCGCGCAGGCGCAGCCCTGGCCGGCTGACGGTCAGCCCCGCCGGGCGGCCGTCAGCTCACTGGGGATGGGCGGCACCAACGCGCACGTGGTGCTCGAGGAGGCGCCCGAACGGGCCACCCCGGAGGCCCCGCCGACACCGGCCGGACCGGAGCTGCTGGTGCTCTCCGCGCGGACGCCCGGCGCGCTGGACCGGGCCACCACCGCGTTGCGGGGGCACCTCGGGGCGTACCCCGACCTGGAGTTGCCGGACGTGGCGGCGGCGCTGGGCCGACGGCATTCGATGGCATACCGGCGGGCCGTGGTCTGTGCCGACCGGGCCGACGCCGTCGACGCGCTGGCCACGCCGGAGCGGCTGCTCAGCGCCGCACCCGAGCGGACCGACGCCGAACTGGCGTTCGTCTTCCCGGGGTACGGGGCTCAGCACCCGGGGATGGGCGCCGGGCTGTACCGCGCCGAGCCCGGCTACCGGGCCGTGGTGGACGAGTGCGTGGAGCTGCTGCGTGAGCCGCTCGGGCTGGACCTGCGCCGAGTGCTCGACCCGGGGCCGGACGACCTCGACGCCGCGCTGCGGCTGCTGGCCGAGCCCCGGATCAACCAACCCGCGCTCTTCGTCACCGAGTACGCGCTGGCTCGGCTGCTGCTCGACCGGGGGCTGCGGCCCGCGCTGATGCTCGGGCACAGCCTCGGCGAGTACGTCGCCGCCTGCCTCGCCGGGGTCTTCGACCTCGCCGACGCGCTGCGGCTGATCTGCGCCCGCAGCCGGCTGTCCCAGTCCACCGAGCCGGGGGCGATGCTCGCCGTCGCCCTACCCGAGGCCGACATCGCCCGGCTGCTCGACCCGGAGGTGGCGCTCGCGGCGGTCAACGCGCCCGAGCTGTGCGTGCTGTCCGGCCGGCCGACGGCCCTCGACGCGGTGGCCGCCCGGCTGCGCGCCGAGCAGGTCGAGTGCCGGCCGCTGCCCGCCGACCGGGGCTTCCACTCCGCGCTGCTCGATCCGGTGCTCGACGAGTTCCGGGTCGAGGCCCGCCAGGTCACCTACCGGGCACCCCGGCTGCCGTACCTGTCCAACGTGACCGGTGCGCCGGTCACCGTCGAACAGGCCACCGACCCGGAGTACTGGGTGCGGCACCTGCGCGGCACCGTCCGCTTCGCCGACTGCGCCGCGCTGCTGGCCCGAGCGGAGTTGGTGGTGGCCGAGGTTGGCCCGGGGCACACCCTGGGCGGGCTGGTCCGACAGGCCGGCGTCGCACCGCACCGGGTGGTGCCGGTGATGCGCCACCCCCGCGCCGACGGCGACGACCAACGGATCGCGCTGACGGCGGTCGCCCGGCTGTGGCTGGCTGGCGTGCCGGTGGACTGGTCGACCTTCCACCGTGGACCGCGGCGCCCGGTGGAGCTGCCCACCTACCCCTTCGAGCGGCAACGGCACTGGATCGAACGCGGCGTACGGACACAGCCCGCGAGCGGCAGCGCCGCCGCGCCCGCCGCGGTGGCCGAGCCGGAGCCGACGGACCTGTCGACCGGCAACCGGCCGGCGTTGCCGACGGTCTTCGTGGCACCCCGCGACCCGGCCGAGCGGGCGGTGGCGGAGATCTGGACCGAGCTGCTGGGCATCGCACCGGTCGGCGCGCACGACGACTTCTTCGCGCTGGGCGGGCACTCGCTGCTCGCCACCCAGCTCGTCGTACGGGTGCACGCCCGGCTCGGGGTGGCGCTGCCGATCGAGGCGGTCTTCGCCACGCCGACCGTCGCTGGCATCGCCGCCGCACTACCCGTTCCCGTCGGGCCGGCGGCCAGCGCGACGCTCGTCGTCGCGGCCGAAACCCAGCCACTCGAGCGCATCCCCCGTGGCCCGGCCGGCTCGGCGCCGGTCTCCTCCGGCCAGCGCCGGCTCTGGTTCCTCGAACAGGTCCACGACCAGGTGGCGTACGTGGCGTTCGCCGCCCTGCGCCTGCACGGCGACCTGCGGGTGGACGTGCTGGGCGCCGCGCTCACCGAGCTGGTCCGCCGGCACGACGTGCTGCGCACGGTGTTCGAGCCCGGGCCGGACGGCGGCGACCCGGTGCAGGTGGTCCGCCCCGCCGAAGAGGTGCCGCTGTCCGTACGGGAGCTGCCCGCCGGCCCGCCCCACGCCGACCTCGCCGAACGGGAGCGCGTCGCGCTGGTGGCGGTGGCCCGTGAGCCGTACGACCTGGCCAACGGTCCACTGTTCCGCCCGGTGCTGTTCCGCAGCGCCCCCGACCGGCACGTGTTGGCGCTCGGCATGCACCACATCGTCTCCGACGGCTGGTCGCTCGGGGTGATCCGCAACGAACTCGGCGCCCTCTACGACGCGTACCTGGCCGGCGCGCCATCGCCGCTGCCCGAGCTGTCGCTGCGGTACGCCGACTACGCCCGCTGGCAGCGGGACCGCGCCGACGCCGACGCGGGCCTGGCCTACTGGAGGCGGCAGCTCGCCGGCGCGCCCACCGCCGTGGAGCTGCCCACCGACCGGCCCCGACCGGCGGTGCAGTCCTTCGACGGTGCGGTAACCCGGCGCACCCTGCCGCCGGAGCTCACCGAGCAACTCCGCGACCTGGGCCGACGACACGGCGCCACGCTGTACATGACGGTGCTCGCCGCGGTGCAGACGCTGCTGTTCCGCTACACCGGTCAGCGCGACATCTGCGTCGGCTCGCCGGTCGCCGGCCGGGTCCGGGCCGAGCTGGAACCGTTGATCGGCTTCTTCCTCAACAGCCTGGTGCTGCGGACCACGCTGGAGAGCGGGTGGAGCTTCGGCCGGCTGCTCGAGGACGTCCGCCACACCGCGTTGGCCGCGTACGACCACCAGGAGGTGCCCTTCGAACGGGTGGTGGACGCCCTCGACGTGCCCCGCGACCTGAGCCGCAACGCGCTGTTCCAGGTGATGGTGAACCTGCTCAACCTGCCGGACGAGCCTCTGACGATGGGCGGGCTGCGCGCCGAGCCGCTCAGCGTGGAGAACGGCACCGCACAGGTCGACCTGACCCTCTACGCGTACGACCGGCCGGAGGGGCTGCTCTGCTGCCTCGAGTACACGACCGCGCTCTTCGACGAGGCGACCGCGCAGCGGATGCTGACGCACCTGGAGCAGTTGCTGCGCGGGGTGGTCGCCGAACCGGACCGACCCCTCTCGGACGTGGAGATCCTGACCCCGACCGAGCGGCAGCAGCAGGTGACGGCCTGGAACGACACCGACCGGCCGGTGCCGGCGGTGACGCTGACCCGGTTGGTGCAGGAGCAGGTGGCCCGCACCCCGGACCGGCCGGCGGTCACCTGCGGCTCGACCACCCTGACGTACGCCCAGCTCAACGTGCGGGCCAACCGGCTCGCCCGGCGGCTGCGCCGGATCGGGGTGGCCCGGGGCGACACCGTCGCGGTGTCGCTCGAACGGTCCGCCGACCTGCTGGTGGCGTTGCTGGCCGTGCTCAAGGCCGGCGGCGCGTACGTGCCGCTGGACCCGTCGTACCCCCTGGACCGGCAACGGTGGGTGCTCACCCACAGCAAGGCCGCCGCGCTGGTCACCGAGGCCGGACCGACGGAGTCCTTCGCCGACTTCGCCGGCCCGGTGCTGCGGGTCGACGACCCCGGCGCCGCCGTCGAGTCCTGCCACGACCTGGAGCCGGTCACCGGACCGGAGGACCTCGCCTACGTGCTCTACACCTCCGGGTCGACCGGGCGGCCGAAGGGGGTCCGGGTCAGCCACGCCTCGGTGGTGAACCTGCTGACCGCGATGGCGCACACCCCCGGGCTGGACGCCGACGACACCCTGGTCGCGCTGACCACGTTCGCCTTCGACATCTCGGTGCTGGAGCTGTTTCTGCCGCTGATCGTGGGCGCCCGGGTGGTCGTCGCCGGTCGGGACGTCGGCTACGACGCCGGCGCGCTGGCCGAGCTGTTACGCGCCGAGGGGGCCACCGTGCTCCAGGCCACCCCGGCCACCTGGCGGCTGCTGCTGGCCGCCGGCTGGTCCGGGCAGCCGGGCCTGCGGGCGCTCTGCGGCGGGGAGGCGCTGCCCGCCCCGCTGGCCCGCGAGCTGGCACCCCGGGTCGCTGAGTTGTGGAACATGTACGGCCCGACCGAGGCGACCATCTGGTCCACGGTGGCCCGCATCGGCCGGGACGCCGACGTCACCATCGGCCGTCCGATCGCCAACACCCGCGCGTACGTCCTCGACTCGGCCTTGCGGCCGGTGCCGGTGGGGGTGGTCGGCGAGCTGTACCTCGGCGGCGCCGGGGTGGCCCGGGACTACCTCGACCAGCCGTCGCTGACCGCGGACCGGTTCCTGCCCGACCCGTTCGGGGACCGGCCCGGCGCCCGGCTCTACCGCACCGGTGACCTGGCCCGGTACCGCCCGGACGGCCGGCTGGAATGTCTGGGCCGCAACGACTCGCAGGTCAAGGTGCGCGGCTTCCGGATCGAGCTGGGCGAGATCGAGGCGGCCCTGCACCGGCACCCCGCGGTGCGGGAGAGCGCCGTCGTGGTCCGTGACCTGGACGGCGAGCCGGCCCTGGTCGGCTACCTGGCGCTGCGCACCGGCGCGGACGACCCGGGCCCGGGCGGCTGGCGGACGTTCCTGCGCGACTGGCTGCCCGACCACATGGTGCCGGCGGTGTTCGTGCGGCTCGACGCGCTGCCGCTGACCGCGAACGGCAAACTCGACCGGGCCGCGCTGCCGGCGCCCGAGCGCGGCGGGGCTCGTACCGGCGTCGAGTTGGCCGCGCCGGCCACACCGGTGCAGGCCGCGCTCGCCGAACGCTGGGCGCAGGTGCTCGGCTACGACCGGGTGGGCATCGACGACGACTTCTTCGACCTGGGCGGGGACTCCTTCACGGCGATCCGGGCGCTCGCCGGCACCGAGCCGCCGATCAGTGTGCTCGACCTGTTCCGCCACCCCACCATCCGAGGGCTCACCGCCGACCTCGACGGGGACGCCGGCACGCCGGGGCGGCTGCTGCACGAGCTGACCCCGTCGCGGAACGCCGCGCCGGCGGTGACCGTGCTCTGCGTACCGTTCGCCGGCGCCGGTGCGGTCATCTTCCAACCGTTGGCCTCGGCCATGCCCGACCAGGTGGCCCTGCTCGCGCTGCAACGACCCGGGCACGACCTCAACCGGCCGGACGAGCCGGGCCTGGAGATGGACGAGCTTGTCGACGGCTGCGTCGCGGAGGTGACCGCCGACGTCAGCGGGCCGGTGATCATCTACGGGCACTGCATGGGTGGCGCCACGGCCGTGGAGCTGGGTCGGCGGCTGGAACTGGCCGGCGTCGACGTGCGCCGGGTGGTCATCGGCGGGCACTTCCCGGCACCCCGACTGCCGGGCCGGCTCGCCGGCTGGTTCCGGCGGATCTTCCCGCTCGAGCGGTGGACCTCGAAGCGGCACGCGCTGGACTTCCTGCGCGCCATGGGTTTCTTCACCGACGTGCTGACCGAGCGGGAGAAGGACTTCCTGATGACGGTCTTCCTGGCCGACACCCGGGTGGGGGAGGAGTACTACACCGGCGCGTACGCCACCGGGCCGGCGAACCGGCTGACCACGCCACTGGTCTGCGTGATCGGCACGAAGGACCGAGCCACCGAGCTGTACGAGGAACGCTATCTGGAGTGGACGTACTTCGCCGACACGGTGTCACTGCGCACCATCGAGGGTGCGGGCCACTACTTCCAGAAGCACCAGGCAACTGAACTCGCCGACATCATCCTGGCCGAGCCAGCGGCACCGGCCGTTCCCGAGCCGGAGTCCCGGAGCGTCGGGCAGGCCGAGAGCGGGCTCGGGACGTTCTTCGCCGTCGCGTTCGGGCAGCTCGTCTCGCTGATCGGCACCGGGCTGACCGGCTTCGCCCTGGCGCTCTGGGTCTACCAGCGCACCGGCTCCATCTCCTGGTTCGCGTTCGCGTCGGTGCTGGCGCTGCTGCCCGCCGTCGTGCTCTCCCCGATCGCCGGCGCGGTGGCCGACCGCTGGAACCGCCGGCTCGTGATGATCGCCGCGGACGCCTTCGCCGCGTGTGGCACGGTCACCCTCGCCGTGCTGCTGTGGATTGGTCGAGCGCAGCTCTGGCACGTCTTCGCGGCGCTCACGGTCAGCGCGATCGCCACCGCCTTCCAGCAACCCGCGTACCTGGCGGCGGTCACGCAGCTCGTACCCAAGCGGTACTACGGCCGGGCCAACGGCATCATCTCGCTCGGCGCGGCCACCGGCACGGTGCTCGCGCCGCTGGCCGGCGGTGCGCTGGTGGTCGCCATCGGGCTGCGCGGCATCGTCCTGCTCGACCTGGCCACCTTCGCCATCGCCGTCGGCATCATGCTGGCCGTGCGCTTCCCGGACACGCTGTTCAAGAAGCGGGAGGAGTCCTTCGGCCAGGAGGTGATGGGTGGCTGGCGGTTCATCGCCCGCCGGCACGGGCTGCTCGCGATGATCGTGCTCACCGCCACGCTGAACTTCTTCTTCGCCGTGGTCGAGGTGCTGGCCACCCCACTGACCCTGTCCTTCGGCGACCCGTCGGTGCTCGGCATGGTGCTCGCCGCCAGCGGTGGCGGACTGCTGGTGGGCAGCATCGCGATGGGTGTCTGGGGCGGCACGGCCCGACGGATGACCGGCATCCTGTCCAGTGTGCTGCTGCTCGCGGTCGCCATGGTCACCGTCGGTCTGCGGCCGGAACCGATCTTTCCGGCGCTCGGCCTGTTCGGCCTCGGGCTGACCTCGGCGCTGGTCAACAGCCACTGGTTGGCGATCGTGCAGGCCAAGGTGGGGCTGGAGTTGCAGGGTCGGGTGCTGGCCACCACCCTGATGCTCTCCTGGCTGATGGTGCCCGCCGGGTTCCTCTGCGCCGCCCCGCTCGCCGAGCGGGTGTTCACCCCGCTGGCCGCGACCGGGGGCGACACCGGGCAACTGCTGGGTGTCCTGATCGGGCACGGGCCGGGCCGGGGCATCGCGCTGACCGCCGTCGCCGCCGGCCTGTGCACCCTCGCGCTGGCCGTGGTGGGGTGGGCGTACCGGCCGATCCGGCGGCTGGAGGACGAACTTCCGGACGCCGACCCGGGCACCGTCGTCAGCAGCGACAAGGACCGGATCCAGGAGTTGGCCGACCGCCGGCTGGCCGAACTGGCCGGCCGCCGTTGACCCGGGTGCCAGTGGTGTACGCCCGGTGTATCCGTCAGGATGGGCCGGGGGCGACGCCGGGCTGGCGCCCCGCACCTACCCACCCCCGTGCCCGCTGAGGAGTGCCGTGCCGTCCACCCTGCTCTCCCGTCGCGACCTGGAGTTCCTGCTGCACGACTGGCTGCGGGTGACCCAGCTCGTCGAGCGCCCCCGCTACGCCGAGCACTCCCGGGAGACCTTCGACGACGCCCTGGACCTCGCCGAGCGGGTGGCCACCGAGCAGTTCGCCCCGCACAACCGCGCCGCCGACCTCGCCGAGCCCACCTTCGACGGGCAGCGGGTGCGGCTGATCCCGGAGGTCCGCGCGGCACTGGACAGCTTCGCCGAGACCGGCCTGCTCTCCGCCGGGTTGGACGCCTCGGTCGGCGGCCTGCAACTGCCGCACGCCGTCGCGGCAGCCTGCTTCGCCTGGTTCCAGGCCGCCAACGTGTCCACGTCGGCGTACCCGTTCCTCACCCTCGGCAACGCCAACCTGCTGCTGGCGCACGGCAGCCCCGAGCAGGTCGACACCTACGTCCGACCCATGCTGGAGGGCCGGTTCTACGGCACCATGTGCCTGTCCGAGCCGCACGCGGGCAGCTCACTGGCCGACATCACCACCCGCGCCGAGCCGCAGGACGACGGCACGTACCGGCTCTTCGGCACCAAGATGTGGATCTCCGGTGGCGATCATGAGCTGGCCGAGAACATCGTCCACCTGGTGCTGGCGCGCATCCCCGGCGCTCCGCCCGGGGTGAAGGGCATCTCGTTGTTCATCGTGCCCAAGGTGCTGGTCGGGTCGGACGGGTCGCTCGGCGACCGCAACGACGTGGTCCTGGTCGGGCTCAACCACAAGATGGGCTTCCGGGGCACCACCAACACCCTGCTCAGCTTCGGCGACGGCGGGCACCTCCCGGCCGGGCGGGCTGGTGCGGTGGGCCACCTGGTCGGCCCGCCGCACCAGGGGTTGGCGCAGATGTTCCACATGATGAACGAGGCCCGGATCGGGGTGGGGGCCGGCGCCACGGCGCTGGGCTACACCGGCTACCTCAAGAGCCTGGCGTACGCCCGGGAACGGCCGCAGGGCCGCCCGGTCGGCGCCAAGGACCCGGGTACGCCGCAGGTGCCGATCATCGACCACCCCGACGTACGCCGGATGCTGCTGGCGCAGAAGAGCTACGTGGAGGGGGCGCTGGCTCTGGTCCTCTACTGCGCCCGGCTGCTCGACGAGGAGAAGACCGCCCCCGCCGAGGCGGACCGCGAGCGGGCGCACCTGCTGCTGGACGTCCTCACCCCGATCGCCAAGAGCTGGCCGTCGCAGTGGTGCCTCACCGCCAACGACCTGGCGATCCAGGTGCTCGGCGGCGCTGGTTACACCCGTGACCACGACGTCGAGCAGCACTACCGGGACAACCGACTGAACCCGATCCACGAGGGCACCCACGGCATCCAGGCGCTGGATCTGCTGGGGCGCAAGATGATCATGCAGAAGGGTGCGGGCCTGACCCTGCTGACCGGGACGATCCGCGACACGATCGACCGCGCCCGCAAGGCCGAGGGCGAGGCCGCCGAGCTGGCCGGCCGGCTGGCCGACTCGGTGGACCGGCTCGTCGACAGCACCCGCCGGCTCTGGGCCGACGGTGATCCGGTGCTCGCGCTGGCCAACGCCAGCGTCTACCTGGAGGCGGCCGGGCACGTCGTGATCGCCTGGATGTGGCTGGAGCAGGTGCTGGCCCTGCCACCGGAGGGGGCCGGTGACGCCTTCCACGCCGGTAAGCGGCAGGCCGCGCGCTACTTCTTCACGGTCGAGCTGCCCCGTACCGGTCCACAGTTCGACCTGCTGGACAGCCGGGACCAGACCACGCTGGCGATGCACGCCGACTGGTTCTGAGCGGGCCCGGCCCCGCCGTGCGTCACCGTCGGCTCTGGTGACGCACCGCGGCCTTCCCACCCTTGACCACACCCAGGATGATCACGATTACCAGCGCGATCAAGCCGATGATGATCAGCCAGCGGACCGCCTCAAGAATCAGCCCGAGCAGGATCAACACGCCAGCGACCACGCCCACGACCCAGAGCAGTGCACGCATGTCCACCTCCGGTAACCGGTCGCGCCCGCGGCAACGACGTCCGGGTCACCTTCCCGATCCGGCCGAAACCATGCCCGAGCACAGCGCTCGCCCAGAGTCAGGGGTCAACGTCCGCTCAAAGCCTTGATCGACTCGGGGTCGCTGATGTCGGGGTGTCGTCGGCGGTGGGATGCCGCGACTTCGCCAACGTCGTGTTGATCAAGCGGTGGGATGCCGCGACTTCGCCGACGTCGTGTTGATCAAGCAGTGGCGCGGCAAGCGTCGGGCGGCGGCGGGCTGGGTTGGCTTAGCCGGCCTTGCGCGCGACGTAGACGGTGTTTGCGGACTGACCCCCGGTCAGCGGGTTGGCGAACGGCACGACGTGCGCCTGCGCGGTCGCGAACACCTCGACGAGCGCCGCGGTGAAGTCGACGTCCGGCGGATCGTCCGACCAGAGCGCGAAGACCCCCTCGGGGCGCAGCAGGGCGGCCAGCCGGCGTAGACCATCCGGTGCGTAGAACGCGGCGTGACTGGGGTGCAGGACGTTGCGCGGGGAGTGGTCGACGTCGAGCAGGACGGCGTCGAACTGCCGACCGGGCGCGTCGGCGTCGAAGCCCGTGTCGCCGGCCACCGCGGCGAAGAAGTCGGCCTGCACGAACCGGTTGCGGGGGTCCTCGGCGAGCCCGGCGGCGAACGGCAGCAGCCCCCGCCGGTGCCAGTCGATCACGTCCTCGATCGCCTCGACCACGAGCAGCGAACGCACCCGTGGGTCGTCCAGCGCGGCGCGGGCGGTGTAGCCCAACCCGAGGCCGCCGACCACCACGTCGAGCGCGTCGCCGGTCAGCTCGGCCAGTCCCAGCCGGGCCAGCTCGATCTCCGCGACGGGGAACAGGCTGGACATCAGGTACTCGTCGTCGAGCTTGACCTCGTACACCTCGACCTGGAGCGCGGGGTCCCGCCGCCGACGCAGGCTGATCGCGCCGATCGGGGTCTCCCGCCAGGCCAACTCCTCGAAACGCGCGCCCACGGGTGTCCTCTCGCCGCCAGATCCGTCCCCGGATGCTACCGGCCATCCCGCGGCGGCAACGCTGGGTCCACGGGACATCGACGCAGCGCATATCCTGTGCCCGGCCGATCGAGCGGAAAGGGACCACATGCCGTCGCGGCAGGACCAGCTGCACTCCTACCAGTTCAGCGTCCAGCGAGCGGTCGCCGCCCTGGTGATGCGGGAGACCGACCCCGCCCAGTCGCCATTCCGGCGGCTGGCCGGTGCCGGCCTGGCCAGCGTGCTGGTCGCGGCGATCGGGTTGGGCGCTTCGGCGCTCTACGGTCTGTTCGCGGGCGGAGGCAGCGGCTGGCGCGACCCGGGCGCGGTGATCGTGGAGAAGGAGTCCGGCGCCCGGTTCGTCTACCGCGAACAGAAGCTGCACCCGGTGCTCAACTACGCCTCGGCGCTGCTGATCGTCGGCGCGGACCGGTCGAAGACCGTGCTGGTCTCCCGGCGGTCGATCGACGGCGTGCCGCGCGGTCTGCCGCTGGGCATCGCCGACGCGCCGGATTCGCTGCCCGCGCCGGGTCGGCTGGCCACCGCGGCGTGGACGGTCTGCTCGACGATCCAGGCCGACACGGCCGACAAGACGCCGCGTTCGGCGTTGCTGATCGGCACCGAGCCCGACGGTGGTCGACCGCTCGGCGACGACGCGTTGCTGCTGCGCCACCCCGACGGCGGCCTGCATCTGGTCTGGCACCAGCGCCGCTACCTGGTCCGCGATCCGAGCCGGGTGCTGGCGGCGCTGGCCACCACCCGGGCCCAGGCGGTGTCGGTGGCGCCCGCCCTGCTCAACTCGCTGCCGGCCGGTGCCGACCTTGCCCCGCTCGAGCTGCCCGGGCTGGGCCGGGGCGCCACCCGGGTGCCGGGTGCCGCGATCGGCCAGGTCTACCTGGTGTCCAACTCCGGCGGTGGCCGGCAGTACGCGGTGGCGCTCGACGCGGGGCTCGCCGGGATCACCGAGTTGCAGGCCGGCCTGCTGCTCGCCCGAACGGGGCAGGGCGAGCCGGAACCGATGACGCTCGGCCGGTTCGCCGCGCTGCCCACGGTGCCCGACCTCGCCCCGACCGGTCCGACCGCTCCACCGCCGGCTCCGCCCCGGCTCGCCGCCGTGGACGGCGCGGCGCTCTGCACGCGGATCGGCGACGACGGAGGGGTCGGCGAGGTGCGCTGGGGCGTACCGCTGCCAAACCTGGCGGTCGTGCCGCGGACCGCGCCGACCGGTGGCGCGGTCCTGGCCGACCACGTGGTGGTGGAGCCGGGTCGCGGCGCGGTCGTCGAGGCCGCCGCGGCGCCCGGCGCGTCCGGCGGCGCCGTCTCCGTGGTCACCGACCTGGGCCGGCGTTACGTGCTGGCCGACCGGGACGTGCTCGCGATGCTCGGCTACCGCACGGTGCGCCCGCTGCGGCTGCCCGCCGGCCTGGTCAGCCTGGTGCCGGCCGGCGCAACTCTGGACCCGGCCGCCGCCCGGGCCGTCGCCGCCCCCGACTGACGCCCGGGCCACGTGCCGACGGCCGCGGGCCCGGGCGACGACCCCGGCGGTGACGGGTCTCAGTCGGCGGGGCGCCGCGCGATGCTGACCGCGAAGGACGCGTCGTCACGCCACGGGCGCAGGTCCCAGGTGGCGAAGCGCTGCTCCAGGCGCAGGCCGGCGGCGACCACGTCGGCGTCGAACGCGGTCAGCGGGTAACCGCGCTCGGTGCCGAAGCCCACCGCCAGTACGCCGTCCGGGCGGAGGTGCGCGGCGACCCGGCGCAGCACCTCCGGCTCGGTGCCGGCCGCGACGAAGGCGAGCACGTTGCCCGCCAGTACGGCCGCGTCGAACGGCTCGGCCTCGCCGGCCGCCGGCAGATCCAACTCGGCCAGGTCGGCGACCAGCCAGCGCGGGCCGGGGTGATCGGCGCGGGCGGCGGCCACCAGCGCGGGGTCGGCGTCGACCCCGACCACGGAGTGCCCGCGCTCGGCCAGAGCGGCGCCGACCCGGCCGGTGCCGCTGCCGGCGTCGAGGATCCGCGAGCGGGGCGGGACCAGCGTGTCGACCAGTCGAGCCTCACCGGCCAGGTCCACGCCGTCGGCGGCGAGCTTGCGGAACCGGTCGATGTACCACTGTGAGTGCTCGGGCCCGGTGTCGGTCTCCCAGCGGGTCGGGTTGGCCATGGGGTCACCGTATCCGGGTCGGCAGCCACCTGGCGGCCGACCCGGGACAGCGGGATCAGGGGACTCGGGTCACCGTGACGAACTCGTTGTAGGTGAAGAGCTTCCCGAGCGCCCGGGGGAACGGGAACGAGTACTGCTTGGTGACGGTCAGGCCCAGCGCCTCGCACGTCTTCGCGGCCTCGGCGAAGTCGACGAACCGGACGTGCGAGGCGTCGCTGGCGTAGCCGCGTTCCTGCGGGGTGATGAAGACGGCCTGCCCGCCGGAGCGCACGTACGGCAGGTACGACGAGATGACCTCGCGTGCCTCCTCGGCGGGCATGTGCTCGAGCAGGTGGGCGGCGAGCAGGGAGTCGAACGCCCCGGGGCGGGCGTGCGGGCTCTCCTTGAACTCCTCGATCGTGTACGCCTCGAGGCCGGCGGCCCGGGAGTGCGCCACCGAGGTGGGGTTGTGGTCGACCCCGACGCCGTCTTCCAGGTTGGCCAGGTTACGGCCCAGGCCGGAGCCGACGTCGAGGGTCTTCCCGAGCTTCAGCCGGCGCAGATTCCACCGGTAGGGGGCCTGCACGTCGAGCATTTGCTTCCAGCGTGCCCCACCGAGTCGCTGCAGCCGATCGGTGTAGTCCTCGCCGGCCGTCTCGGTCGGACGTGCAGGTCGTGCCTGACTCATGCGCTGGCTCCTCAGCTGCGCCAGATAATGGACGTGCCGATGGTACGGACCGCAAGGCGACAGTGGGGGGTGTCACAGCCCGTGTTTTTCCCCGACGCTGCTGCCGGCCCGCTCACCCCTTCTCCGCGCCGCTGGTCAAACCCTCGGTGAGCAGCCGTTCGCTGGCGAAAAAGAGGATCACGATGGGCAGGGTGAGCACGACCGAACCGGCCATGAGCACCGTTTTGGGCACTTCCACCCCGTCGGCGAGGAGGGACAGCCCGAGCGACACCGTCCACCGGTCGGGCTTGTCGACCAGGAACAACAGGGCGAAGAGGAACTCGTTCCAGGCGATCATGAAGTCGTAGAGCGCGACCGCCATGATCGACGGCATCGCCAGGGGCAGGCTGACCCGCCGGATGATGCCGAGCCGACCGGCACCGTCGATGGCGGCGGACTCCTCCAGGCTGACCGGGATGGTCTCGAAGTAGTTCTTCAGCATGTAGACCGAGACCGGCAGCGTCTGCGAGATGTAGACCAGCACGAGGCCGAAGAGTGAGCCGCGCAGCCCGGCCCGGGTGAAGACGACGAACAGCGGGATCGCGATGACGATCGACGGGAACAGGTAGACGGCCAGGAACAGGAAGTCGACCTGCCGCCGGCCGAAGAAGCGCAGCCGGGCCACCGCGTACGCCCCGGGGATCGCGACCACCAGGGTGAGCAGGGTCGCCGCGACGGCGACCAGACCGCTGTTGCGGATGAAGGTGAGGAAACCCTGGCCGCCGTCGTCGGTGGCCCTGAGCACCTCGGCGTACGTGGCCACGGTGAGTTCGCCGAAGCCGACCACCAACGCCCCGGGGTCGAGCAGCAGCCGCTCGATGGGGCGCACCGAGAGCACCACCATGTAGTAGAAGGGGAAGACGGTGATCACCAGGAACGCGGCGATCACCAGGCGGCGCAGCCAGCGCAGGCTCACCGTTTCGACGGCGTCCCGGTCCATCAGCCGACCCTCCGTCCGAAGAAGCGCAGATAGATGAGCACGAACACGATCAGCACCACGGCCAGCACGACCGCCTGTGCGGCGGCGGCGCCGATGTCGGTACGCGCGGTGAGGAACTCGTACACCCGCACGCTGACCACCTCGGTGCCAGCCGCGCCGCCGGTGAGCAGGTAGACGTCGTCGAACTTGTTGAACGTCATGATGAAGCGCAGGACGCCGAGCAGGGCGATCACCGGCAGCAGCTGCGGCAGCAGGATGTGCCGGAACCGTTGGGTGGGGGTGGCACCGTCGACCCGCGCGGCCTCCTCCAACTCGCCGGGCACCGCCTGGAGCCTGGCCAGCAGGAACAGGAACGCGAACGGGAAGTAGCGCCACGCCTCGAACACGATCACCGTGGCCAGTGCGGTGGACTCCTGGGACAGGAACGGCACCGGGGCGTCCCAGCCGAGCAGCCGCTGCCCCCAGTCGTTGACGATGCCGAGCTGCGGGTCGAGCATCACCTGCCAGACGAAGGTCACCGCGACGACCGGGGCGACGTACGGCAGCAGCATGGACGCCCGGACGAGGGTGCGACCGCGAAACGGCCGGCGGACGACCAGGGCGGCGACCAGGCCGAGCAGGATCGACCCGACGGTGCCTCCGAGGCTGTAGAGCAGCGTGGTCCAGAGCGTCTCGGCGAAGCCGGGGGTGTGCAGCACCCGGTCGACGTTGTCCATGGTGAACTCGCCGACCAGTCCGGTCTTGCGCAGCGTGGCGAGCCGGACCCGCTGGAAGGCGAGCACCACGGTCCAGATGATCGGGATGCCGATCACCGCGATGGTGACGAGCAGGGTCGGGGCGACCAGCGCGAGCCCGGCCCGGGACTCGCGGCGGCGCAGGGTCAGCGGTCGGCGGCGGCGGGCCGGGGCCGGCCGCTCCCGGGTGGGGGAGCGGCCGGGGCCGGGTGCGGTGGTGGTCAATTGACGCCCGCCTTGATGGCTTCGACGTCCTTCTTGGCCCGGGCGGCGGCCGCCGCCGCGTCGGACTTGCCGGAGAGGACGTCGTTCAGCGCCTTGGGCACCGGCAGCTCGCCGAGCATGGCGCCGACCAGCTTGCCCTGCCCCTGGGTGAGCCCCCAGCGCTGGAAGGTGTCCGGGCTGCTGCGCAGCGTGGCCAGCACCTCGTCGCCGTACACGTCCGCGAGGGGCTTCTTCACGTCCACGCCGGCCTGGCTGGCGTTCCACCCGGTGAGGAACTTCTCCGGTTCGGCGACGGTGCCCTTGCGGACCGGGAATCGGCCCTCGGGTGACATCCCGAACCAGCGCGGGTAGCCGTCGCCGAGCATGTACTCCACGAAGGACTTCGCGGGGTCGGCGGCCGCGCCGTCGAGCACGGCCCACGAGCTGATCTCGCCGTACTGGGCCGGTTGGGTGCCGTTGGGGCCCTTGATCGCGGTGACGAACCCGCTGTTCTTCGCCAGGAAGCTCGGGTCGGCCTGGCACTGCGGGCAGGTCGGTTTGGCGTCGTTGCGCAGCCCGGCCAGCTCGTCGAGGATGAACGGCGACCAGACCAGCATGGCCGCCTTACCGGCGAAGTAGGTGGCCCGGGTGGTGTCCACGTCCTGCGCGCCCTTCACCGAGCTGGTGCGGATCAGGTCGCTGTAGAAGCGGAACGCCTCGACGCACTGTGGTGAGGCGAGGCTGACCGCGCCGGCGTCGTCGGTGAGTTGACACCCGTTGGCCAGTGCCAGGTGCTCGAAGGTCTGCTGGGTGAACACGTCGCTGGGGGCGGTGGCCGCGGTGATGCCGGCGACGCCGCCGGTGTTCAGCTTGGCCGCGGCGGCGGTGATCTTCTCGTACGTGTCGGGGGCGGGTAGGCCCGCGGCATCGAACAGGTCCTTGCGGTAGACGAGCAGCTGCCCCCAGCCGTCGCTGGGCACGGAGAGCTGTTTGCCGTCGTCGGAGGTGAGCTCCAGTGCCCGGGGGGAGAAGGTCTGCCGACCCAGCTGCTCGACGATCTCGGCGTTGGCCGAGTCGTGCAGCAACTCGTTGCCGGCGATCGTACGGATGCCGGCCAGGGAGACCGAGCCGACCACGTCGGGCAGGTCACCGGCGGCGGCGTTGGCGGCGATCAGCGAGGGGAACTGGTCCTCGTTGACGGTGACCAGCTCGACCTGGATGCCGGTCTGCGCGGTGAAGTCGGCGATGATCGCCTTGGTGGCGGTGACCCGGTCGGCCACGTCCTCCAGACTCCAAACGGTGATCTTTTTGCTGTTGCTGTCAGATCCGTCGTCGCCGCAGGCCAGCAAGGTGCTCGCGGCAAGTGTCATGATCAGGGTGGTGGCGAGTATCCGCCTCGGAGGTGCTGACATCGGTGGCACTCCTCTCGAAGGGTACAAGAAGGATTCAACACCTTCGATTGATCAATAACAAGACATATACCGATTTCTTGCCTATCCTGGAGCCCAGTGCTACCGGGATGTGACACATGGACAACTGGGTTGTCTCGCTCGCCGGGCCTCGACGGATCAGCCTCGAGCCCTGCCCGCCGGATCCGCTCGGCCCAGGCCAGGTTCGGGTGCGCACCTGCTACTCGGGCATCTCAGCCGGCACCGAACTCACCCTCTACCGAGGCAGCAACCCCCGTCTGAGCAAGGACTGGGACGACGTCACGCGGATGTTCGTGCCCCGGCAGACCCCGGTGCCCTACCCGCTGATCGGCTTCGGCTACGAGGAGGTCGGCGAGATCGTCGAGGTGGCGCCGCAGGTCACCGACCGGCACCGGGGGCAGCTGGTCTGGGGCATCTGGGGGCACCGCGCCGAGGCAGTGCTGGCCGCACAGGCGGTCCGCCCGTTGCCCGCCGGCCTGGACCCGCTCGCCGCGGTCTTCGCCCGGCCCGGCGCCGTCGCGCTGACCGCCGTGCTCGCCGGCGACCTGCACCTCGGCGACTGGGTCGGTGTCTTCGGGCAGGGCGTCATCGGTCTGCTCGCCACCCGGCTCGCGGTGCTCTCCGGCGCCCGGGTGGTGGCGGTCGACCGGGTGCCCAGCCGGCTGGCGCACGCCACCCGTTACGGCGCCCGCCTAGCGGTGGACGCCAGCGTCGAGTCCGCGGCCACCGTGCTGCGCCTGGCCAGCGGTGGCCGAGGTGCGGACGTCTGCCTGGAGCTGTCCGGGTCGTACCCGGCGTTGCACGAGGCGATCCGCTCGACCGCGCACGCCGGTCGGGTCGTGGCCGCCGGCTTCTACCAGGGCCAGGCCGCCGGTCTCGGCCTCGGCGAGGAGTTCCACCACAACCGCATCCAGTTGGTGGCGGCCCAGGTCTCCGGGCCGACGCCGGCGCCCGGCACCGCCGGCCGATGGACCGGCGACCGGGTGGCACAGACCTTCATGGAACTGGTGGCTGAGCACAGCGTCGACCCACTGCCGCTGGTCAGCCACATCGTCGACGCCAGCGCGGTCGCCGACGCCCTCGCGCTGCTCGACCGCGGCGCCGGTGACGTCCTCCAAGTGGTGCTGAGGTTCTGAATGACCACCATCGCGCTGGCCTGCCAGGAACAACTCCTGCCGGGCACCGACCTGATCGAGAAGTGGGCGCTCGCCAGCGCCCTCGGCTACCAGGGCATCGAGCTCCGTGGACGCGGCGACCTCGCGTTCGCGCGCCGGCTGCCCGAACTGCGCCGGGCACGCGCCGCCGGGGTGGTGATGCCCACCGTCTGTGTGGAGATGGACCACTTCATCGGCGACTTCGACCCGGGCCGCTCCGCCGACGCGGTGCGCAACCTGCGCTCGCAACTGTCGGTGATGGCCGAGCTGGGCGGTGTCGGGGCGATGACCCCGGCGTCCTGGGGGATGTTCTCCCGACGCCTGCCGCCGTTCGAGCCGCCGCGTCCGCCGACCGGCGACCGGCGGGTGCTCCTCGACGCCCTCGGCGAGCTGGGTGAGCACGCCCGGGCCGAGGGGGTCACCCTCTTTCTGGAACCCCTCAACCGGTACGAGGACCACATGGTCAACCGCCTCGACGAGGCGGCCGGCCTCTGCGCCGCGGTCGGACTGCCGTCACTGCGGGTGGTCGCCGACACCTTCCACATGAACATCGAGGAGGACGACGTGCACCGGGCGCTGCGGACGGCCGCGCCGTACCTGGGGCACGTGCAGGTCAGTGACTCCAACCGTCATCAGCCGGGTGCCGGCCACCTGGACTGGCCGGCGCTCGTGCGTACCCTGCTGGAGCTCGACTACCGTGGCTGGCTGGCGCTGGAGTGCCGGCTGCGGGGTGACCCGGTCCGCGCTCTGCAGCAGGCCGCGACGGTGCTGCGGCACGCGCTGCCCCGTAAGGCCGCGGCGTGACCGCCGGGGCCGCGCCGACCCGCACCGGGGGCCCGGCCGATCTCGCCGAGTTGCGCCGGCTCGCGGTGGCCACCTTGGACGCCAACTGGGAGCACGACCACACGGTGCCGTCCCGCACGCTCTACCCGCACCAGTGGAGCTGGGACTCGGCGTTCATCGCGATCGGGCTGGCCAAGGTCCGCCCGCAGCGGGCCTGGCGGGAGCTGGCGAGCCTGTTCCGGGCCCAGTGGGCCGACGGGCGGGTGCCGCACATCGTGTTCAACCCGGCGATGCGGGTCGGCGCCTACTTCCCGGGGCCCGAGCTGTGGCGCTCGTCGGTCGCCGTGGGTTCACCGGCCCTCGACACCTCCGGCCTGGTCCAGCCGCCGGTGCACGCGCTCGCGGCGTGGCTGGCGTACCGGAGGGCGCCCGACCCGGCCGGTCTCGCCGCGCTGCGTCGGCTCTATCCGGCGCTGGTCGCCCAGCAACGGTACCTGGCCGACCGGCGGGACCTGACCGGCGAGGGGCTGGTCTGCATCGTGCACCCGTGGGAGTCCGGTCTGGACAACAGCCCGGCCTGGGACGAGCCGATGGCCGCGGTGCCGGCCGAGGCGGCGGTGATGCGCGCGTACCGTCGGCACGACACCACGCACGCCGACGCCGCGCACCGCCCCACCGACCTGGACTACGCGCGTTACCTGGCGATCGTCGCCGCCTACCGCGACCAGGGTTACGCCGACCGGGCCCTGGCCGACGGCCACCCCTTTCTGGTGGAGTGTCCGCTGTTCAACGCGGCGTACGGGGCGGCCGAGCACGCGCTGGCCCGGATCGCCGAGATGGTCGGCGTCGACCCGGGTCCGCACCGGGCCCGCGCGGCCCACATCACCGAAGCGCTGGTACGTCGGCTGTACGACCCGGTGACCGGCACGTTCGCACCGCGTGACCTGCGCACCGACCGGCTGCTCCCGGCCCGTACGGTGCTCGGGCTGGCGCCGCTGATCCTGCCCGACCTGCCGGCCCGGCAGGTCGACGCGTTGGTCGTCGAGGCATGCTCGGCGCGCTTCGGGGTGGCCCGGCGGATGGAGCGGCCGCTGCCCACGTACGACCGGACCGCGCCGGACTTCGAGCCGCTGCGCTACTGGCGCGGGCCGAGCTGGCTGAACATCGGCTGGCTGGTGCGCCGTGGCCTGCTCCTGCACGGGCACCCGGAGCTGGCCGCCGGGCTGCACCGGTCGATGATCGGGCTGGTCGCCGCCGCCGGCTGCCACGAGTACTTCCACCCGGACACGGGAGTCGGGCTGGGCTCGCCGGCGTTCGGCTGGACCGCCGCGTTGCTGCTCGACCTGTTGGAGGAGGAGCGACCCACCGACGCGGGCTGAGGAGAGCGGTGGCCGCCTCCCGCCGTGGGGCCGTGCCCGGCCACCTGCGGGCCCGAGGTGCCGTGTTGGTGGGTGCGGTCGGCGTTGATCGACTCGGTTTCGGTGATGTCGGGGTGTGGACGGGCGCGGGATGCCGTGTTGGTGGGTGCGGTCGGCGTTGATCGACTCGGTTTCGGTGATGTCGGGGTGTCAACGGGCCTTGGACACCCCGACTTTCGGTGCGGTCGGGCTTGATCGACTCGGCCTCGGGGAAGTCGGGGTGTCAACGGGAGCGGGACGCCCCGACATCCCTGAAGTCGAGTCGATCATCGGCGCGGACCGCCGCCGTCACCTTTAGGCGCTGACCGCGACGCCGTTTGTCCCTCAGGGTCGGGGGTAAGCGCCCGGCCGTGACCGACACGGCGGGCGGCGGGGGGTTTCCGCACTTCATCGACGCGGTATCCCGGCGCTCCGGCCTGCCGACCGAGCAGGCTGCCGCTGTCACGCGCGCCGTTCTGCAGACGATGGCTGAACGGGTGACCGGCGGCCCGCCCGGCGATCTCGCCGGTAACCGCTCGGGCGATCTCGCTGGTCACCTACCTGACGACCTCGACGGCTACCTGCGCGCCCCGACCGTCGGCCCGGCCTTGCCCGTTGACCCCTCCGCGGCTGCCGACCCGGCTTCGGCCGTCGACCCGGCCGCGGTAGATCCGCTCTCGACCGACCCGACGTGGGTCGTTGACCCGACCGCAGCCGTCGACACGGCTTCGACCGACGGGGCTTTGACCGACCCGGCTTTGACCGACCCGGCTTTGACCGACCCGGCTTTGACCGACCCGGCTCTGACCGACCCGGCTTTGACCGATCCGGCTCTGACCGACCCGGCTTCCACCGATCCGGCTTCGGTTGAGTCGCACGGCGACATCACCGGGCGGGACGTCAGCATGACCGGGTTGGACCGGGGCATGACGAGGTTGGACCTGGGCGGGTTGGAACGGAGCAGGGGCGAACCACCGGACGCGGACATCGGGCCACCGGCGGACGCTGGACCACTGACGGGCGCGAAGCCACCGGCGGGCGCAAAGCCACCGGCCGGGGCTGGGCCGGCGGCGGACGCCGGGCCGGCCGATTTCCTTCGCCGCGTGGGCCAGCGCGCCGGGGTGGACCCGGCCACCGCCCGGGCCGGCACTGGCGCCGTCTTCGCCACCCTGCGCGAGGCGGTCACCGTGCGGGAGTTCCGGGAGATGGTCGCGCGGTTGCCGCGCGACGACGACGGTGCTGTCGGGCCCATCCCGCCGGAACCGTTCGAGCGCTGACCCGTCGTGAATGCACGGTCCGCAACTGCCGAGCCAATTCCACCGGTCGGGAAATTCCTCAACGCAAGGAATGTGGTACCGAAAAAATAGTCCGTGGTGATCGTTTTAGGCGAAAATCCGCCGCTGCACCAGGGGGATGATCGGACGATTTTCGTCATCCCTCGTCTGATCGCCCGCTAGCCCCTTCGGGTCGACTCTAGTCGATGATCTTTCCCCGGACGCATTGAGCCATATGCTCGTTCCATTGTGAAGTCCTGGGGGGGAATCATGATCAAGGTAGCCGACCGCGGCACATTTGTCCTCAATGGAGCGATGTGCGCGTCCTGAGATGGAAAACTCGACGTTAATCCATCGCTTCGGCGATGTCGCTACCGCTCGGCCCAACCATCCCGCCGTGCTCGGTGACACCGGCCCACTCGACTACGCCGGCCTGGCCGGCCTGGCCGGCGGGCACGCCGATCTGCTGGCCGAGGCCGGCATCCGACTGGGTGACCGTGTCGGACTTCTGACCACCCACGGCGCCGGCACCATCGCCGCCATGCTGGGCACCCTCGCCGTGGGCGCCACCTATGTGCCGCTGGACCCGGGCTTCCCGGAGCAGCGACTGCGCCACCTCGTCGAGGGCGCCGACATCACCGTGCTGCTCAGCGGTGGCGAGCACACCGAGCTGGCCCGGCGGCTCGCCACCGACCGGCCCGACGCGCGGGTCGTCCCCGCCGTCGACGTGCGGCCGGCGCCGCTGCGGCCGGTGCCGGTGGACCCGGACGCGCTCGCGTACGTGCTGTTCACCTCTGGCTCCACCGGCCGGCCCAAAGCCGTCGGGCAGACCCACCGCAACCTCCTGCACGTGGTGGACAACCAGATCGCCACCCTCGACCTGCGGCCGGCCGACCGGCTCAGCCTGCTCGCCTCGTTCAGCTTCGACGCGGCCATCCCCGACGTCTACCCGGCGCTGCTCACCGGCGCCACCGTCGTCCCGGTCGACCTGCGTCGCCACGGGCTGGCGTACGCTGCCGAGCAACTGGCCCGGCACGGCGTCACCGTCTACCACTCCACCCCGACGGTGTTCCGGTACCTGCTGGACACTCCCGGCGTCGACCGGCTCGACCGGGTCCGGGTGGTGCTGCTCGGCGGCGAACAGGCCAGCTACGTCGACGCCGCTCGCGCCCAGGGCCGCTTCGCACCGGGTTGCGTGCTCGTCAACGGTTACGGGGCCACCGAGATGACCTTCGCGGCCCGGTCCGCGTTGCCGCTGACCGACGTCGACCGTACGGCCACCGGCCCGCTGCCGATCGGCACCGCCCTGCCCGGGTACGCGCTGCGGCTGGCACCGGACGGCGAGATCGTGGTGCGCGGGCGGCACCTCGCCCCCGGCTATCTCGACCAGGTGAGCGACCGGTTCGGCCGGGACCCCGACGGGGTGCCGACGTACCGCACCGGTGATCTCGGCGAGCTGCTGCCCACCGGCGAGCTGCGCTGCCTCGGCCGGCTCGACCGGCAGGTCAAGGTGCGCGGGTTCCGGATCGAGCTGACCGAGATCGAGGCGGTGCTCGCCGCCGAGCCGGGCGTCGCCGAGGTGCGTGCCATCGCCCGCGACGGCGAGCTGCTGGCGTACGTCCGGCCCTCCGGGTCGCCGGTGGACCCGGCCGCGCTGCGGGCCGCCCTGGCCCGGCAACTACCCGAGTACGCGCTGCCCCGCGCCGTCGTGCCGGTCGCCGAGTTCCCGCTGACCGTCAGCGGAAAGATCGACGAACGGGCGTTGCCGGCCCCGGCCCGGGCCGTGCTGGCCGAGGATCGTCCCGCCAACCCGACCGAGCGGATCGTGCACGACATCTGGTGCGCCGTGCTCGGCCGGGACGCCGTCGGCCGCACCGACAGCTTCTTCGACGTCGGCGGGCAGTCCCTGCTGCTCGGCCAGGTGCAGCAGCGGCTGACCGAACGGTTCGCGGTCCGGCTGCCGTTGCTGCGGCTCTTCGACCACCCGACGATCGCCGCCCAGGCCCGACTGGTCGACCCGCCGCCGCCCACCGACCTGCCGGCCCAGCCCGTCGCCACCGCCTCGGCGTCGACCCCGTCCGCCGACGGTCCGCACACCGCGTCGGTCGGCGCACGCGACTACACCGGCGAGGAGATCGCGGTGGTCGGTCTCGCCGGCCGGTTCCCCGGAGCGCCGGACGCGGCCACCTTCTGGTGGAACCTCTGCGCCGGCGTGGACGCCATCCACGACCACAGCGACGAGGAGTTGGCCGCCCTCGGCGTCGGCCCCGGCCTGCGCGCCGACCCCCGGCACGTGAAGGCCACCGGGCGACTCGACGGTGTCGCCGACTTCGACGCGGAGTTCTTCTCCTTCGGCGACCAGGAGGCCGCCCGTACCGACCCGCAGCACCGGCTCTTCCTGGAGACCGCGTGGGAGGCGCTGGAGGACGCCGGCCACGACCCGAGCCGGTTCCCCGGCCTCGTCGGCGTGTACGGGGCGACCTCCGTCAACCGCTACTTCCTCTTCCACCTGATGGACAACCCGGCCGTGATCGGTGACGTCGATCCGGACGACTGGGAGGCCCGCCTGGTCGGCCGGCAGCTCACCGACCACCTGCCCGGCCAGGTGGCGTACCGGCTGGGGCTGACCGGGCCGGCGGTGGCCGTGCAGAGCGCCTGCTCCAGCTCACTCGTCGCGGTCTGCCTCGCCGCGCAGAGCCTGGCCGACTACCAGTGCGACATCGCCCTGGCCGGTGGCGTGAGCGTGACCTGGCCCCGGCACCGGCACACCCCCGGCGGCCTGGCCTCACCGGACGGTCGCTGCCGCGCCTTCGACGAGGCCGCCCAGGGCGCCGGCTTCGGCTCCGGCGTCGGGGTGGTGGCGCTGCGTCGGCTCGCCGACGCCCAGGCCGACGGGGACCGGGTCCTGGCGATCCTGCCCGGCTGGGCGGTCACCAACGACGGCGCCGACCGGGCCGGCTACGCCGTCCCCGGGCCGGCCGGGCAGGCCGCCGCCGTGGCCGGCGCGCTCGCCGCCGCCGAGGTCGCCCCGGGCGAGGTTCGCTTCATCGAGGCACACGGCAGCGGTACGCCGCTCGGCGACGCCATCGAGGTGGCCGCGCTGCACGAGGTGTACCAGGGCGCCGCCCCCGCCGATACCTGCGCGCTCGGCTCGGTGAAGACCACCATCGGCCACCTCGACGCGGCGGCGGGCATCGCCGGGCTGATCAAGGCGGTGCTGGCCGTCCAGCACGGGATCATCCCGCCGAACCTGCACTTCACCCGCCCGCATCCGGAGATCGACCTGGCGGCCGGCCCGTTCTACGTACCGACCAAGGTGCGGGACTGGCCCGACGCACCGCGCCGGGTCGCCGGGGTCAGCTCGTTCGGGCTGGGCGGCACCAACGCGCACGTCGTGGTGGAGCAACCACCCGCGGTCGAGCCGGTCGACGCCGGGTCGGCCAGCGCGCAGCTGCTCCCGGTGTCGGCGCGTACCCCGGCGGCCCTGCGGGCGGCCCTGACCCGGCTGCGGCGGCACCTGGCCGGCACCGCACCCACGCTGGCCGACGTCGCCGCGACACTGGCGCTGGGCCGACGGGAGTTCGGCTGTCGAGCCGCGGTGGTCGCCACCACCCCGGCCGACGCGGTCGCCGCGCTCGACGAGTTGCTGGCCACGGACACCCGGGTGGCCGGCCCGGCCGGCACTCTGCGCGAGCTGGCCGCCGGCTGGGTGACCGGCCAGGCCCTGGACTGGACGGCCCTGCACCCGGCCGACGGCGTCCGACGAACGTCGCTGCCCACCTACCCCTTCCAGCGGCAGCGGTACTGGATCGAACCTCCTCAGAAAGGTGTTCGGTGAACTGGTTCCTCTCCGCCGGCAGCCGCGATCCGGCACCGGTGCAATTGTTCTGCCTGCCCTACGCCGGCGCGGGCGCCGGCGCGTTCCGTCATTTTCCGGGCCAGTTCGGTCCGGACGTCGAGGTGCTGCCGGTGCAGCTACCCGGCCGGGAGAACCGGATCAGCGAGGACCCCCGTTTCCGGGTGGTCGACGTGGCGAGCGCCATCGCGGGGCGGGCCACCGGGCCGTACGCCATCTACGGCCACTCGATGGGCGGCCGGCTCGGCTTCGAGGTGGTCCGCGAGCTGCGCCGCGCCGGGCTCGCGCTGCCGGTGCGGCTCTACGTCGGTGGCGCCCGCGCGCCGCACGTCACCGCGCCCAGCCTCTTCGACGGGCTGTCCCAGGTGGACGACGACGAGCTGCTGCGCCGGCTGGAAACCGGCGGCGGGTTGCCCGCCGGGCTGCTCGAGCACCCCGAGCTGGTCGACCTGCTGCTGCCGCTGTTACGCGCCGACTTCGAGCGGGTGGACACCTACCGGTACCGGCCCGAGGAACCGCTGCCGGTGCCGATCGTCGCGTTCAGCGGTCGGCACGACCGGGCGGTGACCCGGGAGCAGAGCGCCGCCTGGCGGGAGCACACGGCTGCGGGCTTCACCCTGCACGAGCTGGACGGTGGGCATTTCTTCCTGCACGACGCGCTGCCCGAGCTGGCCGCCGCGATCCGCGCCGACCTGAGCGCGGCGCTCACCGCCGTGCCGCCGCCGGCCGTCGTGTCGACGTCCGCCGACCGGGCCACCGCGCCCGTCGACCCGGCACCGGCCGACGGGCACCGGGTGCCGCTGGGCGACACCGGCTGGTCGGTGTGGCGCGACGCCATCCTGCGCAGCACCGGCTTTCCGGCCGACGGGCTGACCCTGCTCTCCGCTCCACAGGCCGCCGCGGCCGCCGACGAGCTGCTGGCCACCGGCGCCAGCGCCGAGGTCTTCGACAAGGAGCTCGCCGAGGCGCTCTCCACCGCCACCCAGCGGATCAGCGAGCTGGCCGCGGACCCGCTGCTGCGCGAGGCGGTCACCTGGCAGAACCGGGGCGTGCTGGCCACCCTGGACGCGCTGGTCCGGGGCGGCCCCGACGCCGCCCGCAACACCCGTCGACGCGAGCGGGAACGCGCCCTGCTCAGGTATTGGCAGCGCTACTGCGGCAAGAACGAGACGGTCGGCTTCTTCGGCCCGAGCTGCTGGGTCACCCTCGACCCGGAGCTGCCGGTCGCCGCCGAGGTCCGGGCCGGCACGGCGCTGACCCGTGACCGTTGGGTGTGGTTCGAGTCCTGGGCGCTGGCCGCGTACGCGCAGCACATCGGCCAGGACCTGGCCGTCCGCCGCTGGTGGGCACCCCGGCTCGCCCCACAGTTGAGCCTCGCCGGCCGGGAGGTGCGCCGGCCGGGCCGGCCGCCGGTGTCGCTGTCCCCGGTCGAGGCGGCACTGCTCGGCGCCGCCGACGGCCAACGCCCGGCCCACGAGCTGGTCACCGACCCGGCCATCGGTCTGCGCCGGCCGGAGGACGGGTACGCGCTGCTCGACCGGCTGGTGGAGCGGGAGCTGACCACCTGGGACGCCGCGCTGCCGGTGAGCCCGGCCGCCGAGGAGGTGCTGCGGCAGCGGATCACGCAGGTCGGTGACGCTCCGGCGCGGGCCGCCGCCCAGGCCGGCTTCGACCGGCTGTGCGCCGCCCGGGACGCGGTCGCCGCCGCGGCCGGGGACCCGGACCGGCTGCCCGCCGCGCTGGACGCGCTCGACGAGACGTTCACCGACCTGACCGGGCAGACCGCACAGCGCCGGGCCGGGCAGATGTACGCCGGTCGGACGCTCTGCTACGAGGACACCAGCCGGGACCTGGACGTGGTCTTCGGCGCGCCGTTGCTGGACGGGATCGCCGCCCCGATGGGCGTGCTGCTGCGGGCCGCCCGCTGGCTGGCCGGCGCGTTGGAGGCCGCGTACGGGGCGGTGTTCCGGGAGCTGTACGACGAGCTGCGCGCCGAGAGCGGTGACGCCCCGGTGGCCCTGTCCGACCTGTGGTTCCTGGTGCAGGGCATGTTCTGGGGCAGCGGGCCGCGCCCGGTCGACGCGGTGGCGGGCGATTTCGCGGCCCGCTGGGCAGGGCTGTTCGGGCTGGCCGACCTGCCGCCGGGCAGCACCGACGTGCGGCTGGACGTGGCGGACCTGGCCGCCCGGGTCGACGAGGTCTTTCCCGTTCTCCGGCCGGAGTGGTCCAACTCCCGGCTGCACAGCCCCGACCTGCAGATCTGCGCGGCCGACGTCGACGCGCTGGTCCGTGGCGACTACACCGTGGTGCTCGGCGAGCTGCACGCCGCCTGGCCGTCGTTCGACTGTCAGGTGTTCACCGCCGCGCATCCGGACGTGGAGCGGCTGCGCGCCGCGCTGGCGGCCGACCTCGGCCCGAACCGGATCCGGCTGCTCTATCCCACCGACTGGCCGCGCCGCACGAGCCGGGTCGCCGAGGCGTTGATCGGCCCGACCGATCGGCAGATGGCCTTCGCGGCAGCGCCCAACGCGGACCCGGACCGGGTGCTGCCCACCGTGGCACTGACCGTGCACGACGAGGACGGCCGACTGACGGTCGTGGCCCCCGACGGGCAGCGCTGGCCCCTGACCGAGGTGTGCGCGGGGCTGCTCAGCCTGCACGCGGTGGACGGGTTCAAGCTGGTCGCGGCCGCACCGTACACCCCGCGGATCACGCTGGACCGGCTGGTGGTGGCCCGGCAGACCTGGCGGACCACCGTCGGCGCGTGCGACCTCGGCGCGGCGAAGGGGGAGCGGGCCCGCTTCCTGGCGGTACGGGACTGGCGACGCCGGCTGGGCCTACCGGAGCAGGTGTACGTCAAGCTCGGCACCGAGACCAAGCCCTGCTTCGTCGACCTGAGCAGTCCCGCCTTCGCCGAGATGTTGTGCGCGATGATCCGCGCGGCACAGCGGGACGGCGGCGACGACGCGACGGTGGTCGTCAGCGAGATGCTGCCCACCGCGCAGGACGCCTGGGTGCCCGACGGGGCCGGTCGGCGCTACTTCAGCGAGCTGCGGCTGCACATCGTGGACGCCGACGAGCCGGAACCGGTCCGATGAGTCACGTGCTGCCGCTGGGCGGGACGGGTTGGTCGGTGTGGCGGGACGTGGTGCTGCGTACCGCCGGCTTCCCGGCCGACGGTCTGGCCGACTTCGCCGCTCCGGACGTCGCCGCCGACGCCGATGCGCTGCTGTCCGCCTTGGGCACCGATGCCGAGCGGTCGGCCGCCGAGGTGTTCGACAAGGCGTTCGCCGCGGCCCTCGCCGACTCCTCCGCGACCGCCGGCCGGATCGCCGCCGACCCGTTGCTGCGCGAGGCGGTCACCTGGCAGAACCCGGAGATGCTGATCGCCCTGGACGGGCTGCTGCGGACCGACCCGTCGGTCCGCAACGTGCGGCGGCGCAAGCGCGAGCTCAGCCTGCTGCGCTACTGGCAGCGCTACTGCGGCAAGGCCGAGACGATCGGCTTCTTCGGCCCGGTCTGCTGGGGCACGCTCGACCCGGTCGAGGAGTCGACCCGGCTGCGACCGGGGCCGAGGCCGCTGTCGCGGCGGGAGGTGCACTTCGAGGGGTGGGCGTTGGTCGCGTACGCCGATCGGCTCGCCGACGACCCGGCCGTACGCCGCTGGTGGGCACCGGCGTTGCCACCGCACCTGAGTGTGGCGGGCCGGCGGTTGCACCGACCCCTGCACCCGCCGGTGGAGCTGTCCGTGCTGGAGGCCCGGCTGCTGGCCGGCTGCGACGGCCGCACCCCGGCGGTACGGCTCGCGGAGCGGGTGCTCGCCGACGCCGACGCCGGCCTGCGCTGCGCCGCCGACGCGTACCTGCTGCTCGACCGGCTGGTCGAGCGCGGGCTGCTGACCTGGGACGCCGGCCTGCCGATCAGCCCTCGGGCCGAGCAGGTGTTGCGGGCACGGCTGGCCGCGATCGGTGACGCCGCGCTGCGCGTCGAGGTGACCGACAGTTTCGACCGGCTCTGCGCGGCTCGCGACGAGGTCGCCGCGGCGGCCGGTGACGCGGACCGGCTGGGGGCCGCGCTGGCCGCGCTCAACACCGAGTTCACCGCCGTCAGCGGGCGCCCCGCCACCCGAGCGGCCGGTCAGATGTACGTCGGCCGCACGGTGGTCTACGAGGAGACCGCCCGTGACCTCACCATCACCGTGGGGACGGCGGTGCTCGACGCCCTCGCCACACCGCTGGCCGTGCTGCTCCACGCCGCCCGGTGGTTGACCGCCGAGATCGGTGCCGCCTGTGAACGGCTGCTCGCCGACCTGTACGAGGAGCTGCACGCCGACGGGCCGGTGCGGCTGGCCGACGTGTGGTCGCTTGCCCAGGGGCTGCTGCTCGCCCCGGATGGGCCGCTGGCCACTGCCGGAGCCGGCTTCACGGCCCGCTGGGCGGAGCTGTTCGACCTGGCGGCTCTGCCGCCGGGGCAGTCCGAGCTGCGGCTGCGCGGCGTGGAGCTCCTCGAGCGGGCCCGTCGGGTGTTCCCGGCCGACGCCCCGGGCTGGCCGTCGGCCCGGATCCACAGCCCGGACGTGCAGATCCGCGCCGTCGACCTGGCCGCGTTGAACCGGGGCGAGTTCCTGCTCGTGCTCGGCGAGCTGCACCCGGCCAACGCCACCTGCGACAACGCGGTCTTCGTGCCGTTCCATCCCGACCCGGCGGCGCTACGCGCCGGGCTGGACGCCGACCTCGGCCCGGCCCGGGTCCGGGTCCTCTACCCCGAGGGCTTCCCCCGCGTCACCACCCGGACCACGTACGGGCTGACCAGCCCGGCCGACCGGCAGCTCGGCATCGACACCGCCCGGGGCGGCGAGATCGACCAGCTCGTCCCGGCGACCGAGGTGCGGGTGGAACCGGCCGGAGACCGGCTGGCGGCGGTGCTGCCCGACGGCAGCCGGTGGCCGCTGGTGGAGGTCTTCGCCAACCTGCTCGGCTCGCTGCTGGTGGACAGCTTCAAGCTGCTCGACCCGGCGCCGCACACACCCCGGATCACCATCGACCGTCTGGTCGTGGCCCGCGAAACCTGGCGGACCACGGTCGGCGACAGCGGCCTGGCCGGGGTGACCGGGGAAGCCGCGCGGTTTCTCGCAGTACGCCGGTGGCGGGCCCGACTCGGCCTGCCGGAGCGGGTGTTCGTCAAGGTCAGCACCGAGGTCAAGCCCTGCTATGTGGACTTCAGCGGCCCGCTCCACGCCCAGTCGCTGTGCGCGATGGTCGACGCCGCCGCCCGCGTCGGGCCGGACGCCGCACTCGTGGTCAGCGAGCTGCTGCCGGCGCCGAACGAGAGCTGGGTGACCGACGCGCAGGGCCGCGGCTACGTCAGTGAGCTGCGCCTGCAGATGACCGATCCGAACAGCTATCCCGGGGGGAACGGGTGACCGACCTACTGTCCAGCAACGCCGTACGGGGCGAGGCACTGCCCTGGCCGGACGCGACGATCGCCGAGCTGGTGGTCGCGCAGGCCGCCCGTACGCCGGAGGCGACGGCGGTGCGCCAGTGGGACAGCCGGCTCAGCTATGCCGAGCTGCTGTCCCAGGCCGCCGGGGTGGCTGCCGAGCTGCGCGCCCGGGGTGTCGGCCGGCAGAGTCGGGTGGGGGTGTGCGGCAGCCGCCGGCCGGAGCTGGTGGCGACCGTGTTGGGGGTGTTGCTGGCCGGCGGTTGCTACGTGCCGCTGGAGCCGGGCGGCCCGCGTCGGCGGCTTCGCGGGATCGCCGCCGACGCGGGCCTGTCCCTGGTGGTCGGCGACGCCGCCGAGGCGGAGTTCGGTGACGCGCCCGGCATCGAGGCGGTCGTGCTGCCCGGCCCGGCCCCACTCGCGCCCTGCCCGGCCCTGCCCGGTGATCCGGCGTACGTGCTGTTCACCTCGGGCTCCACCGGTCGGCCCAAGGGTGTGCTCACCAGCCACCGCAACGTCGTGGAGTTCGTCACGGGCATGGCCGCGCTCAGCGGTGCCGACGCCGGCGTACGCAGCCTCGGCCTGGCATCGCTCGGCTTCGACGCGGCCACCATCGACCTGTTCGTGCCGCTGCTTCTCGGCGGGACGGTGCAGCTCCTCGGCGCCGAGGATCGTGCCGACCCGGTCCGGCTGGCCCGGTTCATCGTCGAGCACGAGGTCAACTGGGGCTTCATCACGCCCACCGTGCTGACCATGCTGGACCCGGCCGAGCTGCCCGGCTGGCGTACGGTGCTCTGCGGCGGCGAGGCGGTGCCGGCCGAGCTGGCCGCCCGTTGGGCGCCCGGCCGCCGCTTCCTCAACGCGTACGGCCCCACCGAGACGACGGTGGTGGCGGTCAGCGGCCCGTTGAGCGCCGTCGAGGTCGACCCGGTGCCGATCGGCCGGCCCCTGCCCAACCACCGGGCGTACGTGGTGGACGAGGCGCTGGACCCGGTGCCGCCGGGTGCGACCGGTGAGCTGCTGCTCGGCGGGCCCGGGCTGGCCGACGGCTACCTGGACCGGCCGGCGTTGACCGCCGAGCGGTTCGTCCCCGACCCGTTCTCCGGGCTGCCCGGTGAGCGGCTGTACCGCACCGGCGACCTGGTGCGGCAGGCCCCGGACGGGCGGATCGTCTACCTGGGCCGGGCCGACCGGCAGGTGAAGATCCGCGGGCAGCGCATCGAGCTGGGCGAGGTGGAGGCGGTGCTCGCCGACCTGCCCGGAGTGACCGGGGTGGCCGTCGAGGCGGTGCCCGGCCCGGCCGGCACCGAGTTGGTCGCGTTCCTCACTCCGGCGGACGCCCCGGACGACGACCGGCTGCGCGCGTACGCCGGAAGCCGGCTGACCACGGCGATGCTGCCGGCGCGGGTGCTGCGCAGCGCGGCCCTGCCGGTCAGCCCGATCAGCGGCAAGCTGGACCGCCCGGCGCTGCGCGCGCTGGCCGCGGGCCACACCGTCCCTCCCGCCGACACCGTCGCTCCGGACGTGCCCGGCGATCCTCTCGCGGCGGCCGTGGCCGGCATCTGGGCCCGACTGCTCGGCGCGGCACCCGGGCCGGCGACCGACTTCCTCGCCGCCGGCGGCAACTCCATCGCGGCGATGCGCCTGGTCGCCGCGCTGCGCGCCGAGCTGGGCCGGCAGCTCGACACCCGAGAGGTGTTCACCGAGCGCACCTTCGGCCGGCTGGCCGAGCGGGTGGCCGCCGCACCCGTCGGCGACGACCGGCTGAGCACCGGCAACCCGCCCACCCTCTCCCCACCGCAACGCCGGCTCTGGTTCGTCGACCAGCTCGCGCCGTCCAGCGCGCCGTACAACATCGCGGTCGCGCACCGGCTGCGTGGCCCGCTGGACATCGCCGCCCTCGGCGCGGCGCTGCGGACCGTCGCCGAGCGGCACGACGTGCTGCGCTGGCGGATCCCGCAGACCGCCGGGGTGCCCTACGCGGTCTGCGCCGAGCCGACCGACGTGGCGGTGCCGGTGGTCGACCTGACCGGCAGCGCCGAGCCCGACGCGGAGCTGGCCCAGATGCTCGCGGCCGGTGCCGCGCACCCCTTCGACCTGGCGACCGGGCCACCGTGGCAGGTGACCGTCTACCGGCTCGGCCCGGCGGAGCACGTGCTGGCCGTCACCTGGCACCACGCCGTCTTCGACGGCTGGTCGGAGCGGATCTGCTACGACGACCTCGCCTCCGGGTACGCCCAGGCGGTGGCGGGCGAGGTGCCCACGCTGCCCGCGCTTGCGGCCCGGTACGCCGACTACGCGGTGTGGCGCGCCGAGCGGGACCGCCTACGGGGCGGGCCCGACCTGGCCTGGTGGACGGGGCACCTGGACGGCGTACCGACCGTGCTGGACCTGCCCCGGGACCGCCCTCGGCCCGCGGTGCAGACGTACGCCGGAGCGGAGGCGGCGGTCCGGCTGCCCGCCGACACCGACCGCGCGGTCCGCGAGCTGGCGGAGCGGCGCGGCACCACGGTCGCCGCGGTGCTGTTGGCGGCCTTCGGCGAGCTGATCGCGCGGCTCACCGGTGGCGACGACCACGTGCTCGGGGCGATCGTCGCCGACCGGCGGCTGGCCGCGTTCGACGACGTCATCGGCTTCTTCATCGACACCGTGCCGGTGCGGGTCCGCACCGGCGGGGCGAGCTTCGCCGAGCTGGTCGACCGGTCTGCCGGGGAGCTGCACGAAGCCACCGCCCACCCGGGGGCACCGCTGGAACGCATCGTCGAGGCGCTCGGCGTCGGCCGGGACACCGCCCGCGCACCGCTGGTGCAGGTGCTGTTCAACGTGCTCAACTTCGCGCCGCCCGCGCTGACGTTGACCGGGCTGACCGCCGAGCCGGTGTCGGTGCCCAAGCCGGGCTCACCGTTCGACATCACCGTCTACGTGGTGCAGCGCGGCGGCCGTACCGGCGTCGAGGTGGTCTACAACCCGGACCTGTTCGACGCGGGGCGCGTCGACGACCTGCTCGCCGACCTGGCCGAGCTGGTGGGCGCGCTGGCCGCGGCGGCGGACACGCCGGCCCGCGAGGTGGCCACCGCGCTGCCCCGGCCCACCGTGCGGGTGCCGCAGCTCGGCGCGATGACGGTCGCCGGTGGTGACCCGGTCGGCCCCCCGTCCGCGCTGATGCCGGTCGGCCCGGACGGGCTCACCGAGACCGAGGAGCTGATCGCCGGGATCTGGCGGGAGGTGCTGGAGCGCGACCGGGTCGGGGTGACCGACAACTTCTTCGACATCGGCGGGCACTCGCTGGCGCTCGCCGCCGTGCACGCCCGGCTGACCGCCGCGACCGGCCGGTCCCTCCGCATGCTCGACCTGTTCCGCCACCCCACCGTCCGAGCGCTCGCCGCCAGCCTCGACGGCGCCGCCGACCGACCGGAGTTGGCCCGGGCCGCCCTGCGGGCCGCCGCACGCCGCAGTCGTACCCGTCGTAACCCACCTCGCCGCCCCGGCGGCTCCGCGTGACGAAGGACAGCCTGATGAGCAACCCCATAGCAAACGACCAGTCCGACGACGTCACCGAGCTGTCCGACCAGGGCATCGAACCGATCGCGATCGTCGGCCTGGCCGCTCGCTTGCCCGGCGCCGCCGACGTCCACGAGTTCTGGCGCAACCTGGTCGACGGGGTGGAGTCCACCACCGAGCTGACCCGGGAGGAGCAACTCGCCCGGGGCGCGACACCCGCGGAGGTCGACGACCCGGGCTGGGTCAACCGCGCCCCGCTGGTCGACGGCTACGACGAGTTCGACGCCACGCTGTTCGGGATGACCGCCCGGGAGGCGGAGCTGACCGACCCGCAGCACCGGCTGTTCCTGGAGTCCTGTCACACCGCGCTCGAGGACGCCGGCTACGACCCGGCCCGCTACGACGGCGCGGTCGGCGTGTACGCCGGCACCGGCGGCAACGCTTACCTCAACCGCTACGTGCTGCGTAACCAGCGGGTGGGCGGCAACCCGCACGGCGCGGTCTCCATCGCCACCGGCAACTCGCCGAACTACGTGGCCACCAACGTGTCGTACCGGTTGGACCTGCGCGGGCCGAGCCTGACCGTGCACACCGCCTGCTCCACCTCGCTGGTCGCGTTCCACCTGGCCTGCGAGGCGCTGCGCAACGGTGAGTGCGACATGGCGCTGGCCGGCGGCGTCAACATCGAGCTGCCGCACGTCGGCTACCTCGGCATGGAGGGCTTCACCTCGCCCGATGGCCGGTGCCGCCCGTTCGACGCGGCCGCCAACGGCACCGTGTGGGGCAGTGGCGTCGGGGTGACCCTGCTCAAGCGACTCTCCGACGCGATCGCCGACGGCGACCACATCCGTGCCGTGGTCCGCGGCAACGCCATCAACAACGACGGTGCCGGCAAGGTCGGCTTCACGGCGCCCAGCGTCGACGGGCAGATGGCGGCGATCGCCCAGGCCGTCGACATGGCCGACATCGACCCGCGCACCATCAGCTACGTCGAGGCGCACGGCACCGGCACCGCGATGGGCGACCCGATCGAGGTGGCGGCGCTCTCCGCGGTCTACACCCGGGACACCGACGAGCGGGGCTGGTGCGGCATCGGCTCGGTGAAGTCGAACATCGGTCACCTCAGCCAACCTTCGGGCATCGTCAGCGTGATCAAGACGGTGCTCGCCATGGAGCACGGCCTGATCCCGCCGACGATCAACTTCGAGACGCCGAACCCGGCGGTCGAGTTCGCCGACACCCCGTTCTACGTGGCGAACACCCTCACCAAGTGGGACACCGACGGCGGGCCGCGCCGGGCCGGGGTCAGCTCGTTCGGCATCGGCGGCACGAACGCGCACGTATTGCTCGAGGAGGCGCCGGCGGCGTACCGCAGCGACCGCCGGGTGCCCCCGGCGCACCTGCTCCAGGTCAGCGCGGCCACCCCGAGCGCCCTGGACGCCGCGGTGCAGCGCCTCGCCGCGCACCTCGACGGCACCGCCGACGCCGGGCCCGCGTACCTCGCCGACGTCGCGCACACCCTGCTCGTCGGCCGCCGCCCGCACCCGCACCGCCGAACGGTGGTCGCGTCGGATCTCCCCGCCGCCGTGGCCGCCCTCCGCGCGCCCAAACGCGGGCCGCAACCATCGACCGGCGGTCCCGCCCCGAGCGTCGCCTTCCTGTTCTCCGGCCAGGGTTCCCAGTACGCCGGGATGGGCGCGCAGCTCTACGCCGAGCAGCCCCGCTTCGCGGCGGTCGTCGACGAGTGCGCCGACCTGCTCCTCCCGGACCTGGGCCTGGACCTGCGTGACCTGATCCTCGGTCGTGATCCGGCGGCGGGGGAGAAGCTCACCGAGACCCGCTACACCCAGCCGGCGCTGTTCACCGTCGAGTACGCCCTCGCCGCGCTCTGGCAGGCCACCGGCGTACGCCCGGCCGCGATGATCGGGCACTCCATCGGCGAGTACGTCGCGGCCACCGTGGCCGGGGTGCTGAGCCTGCCGGACGCGCTGCGGGTGGTCGCCGCCCGGGGCCGGCTGATGCAGTCGCTGCCCGCCGGGTCGATGCTCGCCGTCTCGCTGGACGAGTCGGCGGTCGCCGACCTGCTTCCCGACGGGCTCTCGGTGGCCACGGTCAACGGTCCGGGGACCTGCGTGGTGGCCGGCGAGACCGCCGCCGTCGAGGCGTTCGCCACGACGCTGACGGCCAAGTCCAAGATGCTGCGCACCTCGCACGCGTTCCACTCGCCGATGATGGAGCCGATCCTCGCCGAGTTCACCGCGCTGATGGGCACGGTGTCGCTGCGCCCACCGACGGTGCCGTTCCTCTCCAACGTCACCGGCACCTGGATCACCGCCGACCAGGCCACCGACCCGGCGTACTGGGCGGCGCACCTGCGCCAGCCGGTCCGCTTCGGCGACTGCGTGGCCACCCTGCTCGCGGCGGGCACCTGGCAGCTGATCGAGTGCGGCCCCGGCCGCCAACTGGCCAGCCTGGCCCGGATGCAGGTCGCCAAGGCCGCGCCGGAGCAACGCCCGCTCATCCCGCTGGGCAGCCTGCCCGCCGCCGGGGAGGCCACCGGCGACCTGGCCACCCTGCTCGGCACCGCCGGCGCCCTCTGGTGCGCCGGGCTGCCCGTACGGTTCGCCGTGGACCCGGCGGCGCGGCGGGTGCCGCTGCCCAGCTACCCCTTCGAGCGGCGTCGCTACTGGATCGACCCGGACCCGGAGCAGCAGGTCGCCGCCGCCGCGGTGGACGCCGGGCCGCGACCGCTGCCCGAGTGGTTCGGGGTGCCGGTCTGGCGGCAGGCCGCGCCTCAGCCGCCGACCGGGTCGCTGGGCCGCTGCCTGGTGCTGACCGCGGGCCCGCGCGGCGACGCGCTGGTCGCCGGCCTGCGGGCCGCCGGCGCCGACCCGGTGCCGGTACGCCCCGGCGATGCCTTCACCGCCGACGGCGGCTACCGGCTGCGCCCCGGGGTGCGCTCGGATCATGACGCGCTGGTCGCCGCGCTCACCGCCGACGGTGGCCTGCCGACTCGGCTGGTGCACGCGTTCACGCTGGACGGTGCGCCGACCGGCACCGACATCGCGGCCACCTGGGCGGCCCAGGAGCTGGGCTTCTTCAGCGCCCTGCACCTGGTGCAGGCGCTCGCCGGCGCCGGCCTGACCGGCGAGGACGGCGACGTCGCCCTGGATCTGGTGACCGCCGGCACCGGCGACGTGCGCGGCGACGACCTGCGCCGCCCGGAGCACGCCACCCTCGCCGGGCTGGCCCGGGTGCTCCCGGCCGAGCTACCCGGGCTGGCCGTCCGGCTGGTCGACGCGGACCCGGCCGACGACGACGTGACCGCTCTGGTCGCCGAGCTGCGCCGCCCCCGGGAGCCGGAGGTCGCCCTGCGCGGCGGCCGCCGGTGGGTGGCCGACGTCGAGCAGGTGACGCTCGACGCCGAGGGGGAGCCGGGCGCGCTGCGCGACGGCGGCCGGTATCTGATCACCGGTGGGCTCGGCGGCATCGGCATCACCCTGGCCGAGGACTTCGCCACCCGCGCCCGGGCGAAGCTGGTGCTGCTGGCCCGCTCCGGGCTGCCGGAGCGCGAGCGGTGGGACGACCACCTCGCGGTGCACGGCGACGACCGGGCCGGTCGGGCCATCGCGGCGATCCGCCGGATGGAGGCTGCGGGCGCCGAGGTGCTGGTGCTCGCCGCGGACGTCACCGACCCCGCCGACCTGCGCCGGGTGCGCGACGCCGCGCAGGCCGCGTACGGCGGCATCGACGGCATCGTGCACGCGGCCGGTCTGCCCGGCGGTGGGATGCTCGAGGTCAAGGAGAGGGCCGACGCCGAGCGGGTGCTCGCGCCGAAGCTCGCCGGCACGCTCGCCCTGGCCCAGGTCTTCGGTGACCTGCCGCTGGATTTCGTGGTGCTCTGCTCCTCCATCACCGCGGTGGTCGGCGGCTTCGGGCAGGTCGACTACTGCGCCGCGAACGCGTTCCTGGACGCCCACGCCCGTTCGGGCGGAGGCTGGCGGGCCCCGGTGCTGTCGCAGAACTGGGGCGGCTGGGCCGAGGTGGGCATGGCCGTGGAGACCGCCGTGCCGGCCGGGTTCCGGGCTGCCGGCCGTGACACGGTGACCAGCACGGTCGACCACCCGGTGCTCACCACGAAGGTCACCGGGCCGACGGAGACGGTGCTGCACGGCCTGGTCTCGGCCAGCACGCACTGGCTGCTCGACGAGCACCGGATCGCCGGCGTACCGGTCGTACCGGGCACCGCCCACCTGGAGTCGGTACGGGCCGCGGTGGCCGCCGCACTGCCCGCGCGCGGGGGAGACGCGGCCGTGGAGCTGCGCGACGTGGTCTTCCTGGAGCCGTTCGCGGTGCCCGACGGCACCATCGCCCAGTACCGGGTGGAGCTGACGCCGGCCGACGACGGCGGCACCGACTTCGCCGTCCGGAGCCTGGCCGGCGGTCTCCTGCGCACCCACGTGCGAGGTGGAGCCGGCTGGACCGACGAGCCGACCCCACCGGCGAGCCCGGCGGAACCGGCCGGCCGGCGGGTGGACGACGACGCGTCGTTCGGCCGGGGCCGCACCAGCATGCTCACCTTCGGGCCGCGCTGGGCCGCGCTGAACGAGCACCACCTCGCCGACGACACCGAGGTCGCGGTGATCGAGGCCCCTGCCGCGGCGATCGGTGACCTGCCCGCCTGGGGCCTGCACCCCGCGCTGCTGGACGTGGCGACCGCGTTCGGCCGGGGCCAGGGCAGCGGTGCCTACCTGCCGCTGTCCTACGGCCGGATCGTGGTACGCGGCTCGCTGCCGGCCCGGTTCACCAGCGAACTGCGACACCGGCCCGGTCACACCGACGAGGTGGTCGCCGCCGACCTGTCGCTGCGCGACCCGGACGGCCGGGAGTTGGTCGCGATCAGCGACTTCGTGCTGCGCAGGGTCGACCAGGGGGCGGTCACCGGTGGCCTCACGGAGACGTCCGCGGTGGATGCCCCGCCGTCGGCCTCGACCGAGGACATCCGGCCGGTGGACGGTGCCGAGGCGTTCCGCCGCAGCCTCACCGCCGGTCTCGGCGCCCAGGTCGTCATCGCCACCCGGACGGTGGCCGACATCCGGCACCGGGCCGGTCGGGTCACCGCCGACGACCTCGCCGGCGACGACGCGGCCACCGGCTCGGCCCGGTCCGGTGTCGGGGACGGCAGCGCCGCGCCGGGCACCGAGCTCGAAAAGATCATCGCCGGGGTGTGGGAGGACGGGCTCGGGGTGACCCAGGTCGGCGTCGACGACGACTTCTTCGCCCTGGGCGGCAATTCCCTGGTCGCGGTGCAGCTCATCGCGGCGATGCGCAAGGCGACCGGCGTGCGGCTGCCGATGCGCAGCCTCTTCGAGACCCCCACCGTGGCTGGGCTGGCCGCCCGGATCGAGGAGCTGCGAGCCGCCAGCACCGACGAGCCGGCCGCCCCGGCGACGACCACCGCCATTCCGCGACTGCCCCGCGCGTAACGACACATCAGGAGTAGAGAGCAATGAGCGACACGATCGCCACGCTGCCCGTGGTCGTCGAATCCGACGGCCGGGCGCTGACCGAGCTGATCACCGATCGACGCGCCGAGCTGCGGGCCACGCTGGCCGACCAGGGTGGGTTGCTGTTCCGCGGCTTCGACGTGGGCGGGGTGGACGGCTTCGACCAGGTGGTCCGGGCGTTGTCCGGGGAACCACTGACCTACACCGAGCGGTCCTCGCCGCGGCACGCCATCAAGGGCCGGGTGTACACCTCGACCGACTACCCGCCGGACGAGGAGATCTTCCTGCACAACGAGAACTCGTACCAGGCGCGGTGGCCGTTGACCCTGTTCTTCTACTGCATCACCGCGCCGCAGACGTTGGGCGCCACCCCGTTGGCCGACATCCGTCAGGTCTACCGGGAGATCGACCCGGCGGTACGCGAGGAGTTCGTCCGCCGGCGCTGGATGCTGATGCGCAACTTCCACGAGGACTTCGGCACCACCTGGCAGCACGTGTTCGGCACCGAGGACCGTGCCGAGGTGCAGGCGTACGCGGCGGCCAACCGGATCACCCTGGAGTGGGTGGGCCGGGACGGGCTGCGTACCCGCGCGGTACGCGACGCGGTGCACCACCGCCCCGGCTCGGACGTTCCCCGCTGGTTCAACCACGCCACCTTCTTCCACGTGAGCAGCCTGGCGAAGGACCTCCAGGAGGGCCTGCTGGACATGTTCGGCGCGGACGGGCTGCCGTCGAACACCTACTACGGCGACGGCGGCGAGATCCCCACTGACGTCCTGGACCACCTGCGGGCCGCCTACCGGGCCGCGAGCGTCCGCTTCGACTACCAGCGCGACGACGTGCTGGTGGTCGACAACATGACCGCCGCCCACGGGCGGGAACCGTTCACCGGCCCCCGCAAGATCGCCGTGGCGATGGCCGAGCCGCACACCCCTGACACCAACGGAGAGCAGTGATGGCCGAGCCCCGATTCCTGGTCGTACGCAACGACGAGGAGCAGTACTCGATCTGGTCGGCCGAGCGGGATCTCCCGGCGGGGTGGCACGACGCCGGCTTCGCCGGCACCCGCGACGAGTGCCTGGCCCACATCGACACCGTCTGGACCGACATGCGCCCCCGCTCCGTACGCGAGGGAGCGTCATGAGCAAGGAGTGGACCTTCCCGGCCTCCCTCGCCCAGGAACGGGTGTGGACGGCCAACCAGCTCGACCTGGGATCGCCGGTCTACAACGTCTCGGCGCCGTGGCGGTTCCCGGTCGGCGTCACCGCCGCACAGGCCACCGAGGTGTTCGGCCAGGTGGTCGCCCGGCACGAGTCGCTGCGAACGTACCTGCGGATCGTCGACGGCGCGCTGGTGCAGGTGGTCCGGGCCGTCGAGCCGCTGGAGCTGGCGGAGCTGGACCTGAGCGGCCTGCCCGCCGACGAGCAGGGGGCGCGCTACGACGAGACCCTGGCCGAGCTGGCGCGTACCCCGATCCCGCTGGACACCCCGCCGCCGTGGCGGGCCCGGCTGGTCCGGTTCGCCGCCGACCGGGTGGGGTTGCAGTTCGTGGTGCACCACGCGGTCTTCGACAGCCACTCCGCGGTGCTCTTCGACGCCGAGCTGGCCGCGTTCACCCGGGCCGCGCTGACCGGCGCGCCCGCCGACGTGCCCGAGCTGCCCATCCAGTACGCCGACTTCGCCGTCTGGCAGCGCGACCAGCTCACCGACGCCGAGTTGGACCGGCAGCTCGCCTTCTGGCGCGCCCACCTGGCCGGCGCCCCGGCGGTGACCGGCCTGCCGCTGGACCGGCCGCGCCCCGCCCAGCTCGGCTTCGCCGGCGACGAGGTGCGGTTCGACCTCCCCGACGGGCTGCTGGAGCGGGTCGGGCGGCTCGCCTCCGGCACCTCGACCACCCCGTACATGGTGCTGCTGGCGGCCTTCGCGGCGCTGCTCTCCCGGATCTCCGGTGACTCCGAGGTGGTGGTGGGCGTCTCCACCGCCGGTCGGGACACCGCGGAGCTGATGCCACTGATCGGCATGTTCGTCAACCCGGTGGCCCTGCGCTGCGACCTCACCGGTGACCCGAGCGTCACCGAGGTGCTCGGTCGGGTCCGTACCGGCCTGGTGGACGCGATGGAGCACGGGCAGACCCCGTTCCAGCGGATCGTCGAGGCGGTCGCCCCGCAGCGCGACCCGTCGGTGCAGCCGGTGTTCCAGACCGCGCTGAACCTGATCCCGGACTCCGGCCTGGACCCGGTGCCGCTGGGCACCACCAAGGACGACCTGGCCTTCGACATCACCGGCGGCACCAGCCGGCTGGTCTACCGCACCGACCTGTTCGACCGGGCCACCGCGGAGACGGTCGTCGCCCGTTACCTGCGGCTGCTCACCGCCGCCGTGGCCGACCCGGGGACGCGTCTGTCGGCGCTGCCGCTGCTCGACGACGCCGAGCGTGACCTGCTGCGCGCCTGGACCGACACCGGGCACGCGGTGGCCCCGACCACGCTGGTGGCCGACGTGGAGCGGCAGGTCGCCGCCACCCCCGCCGCGATCGCGCTGGTCTGCGACGGGGTGGAGCTGAGCTACGCCGAGCTGAGCGCTCGGGCCAACCGACTGGCCCGGCTGCTGGTCGAGCGCGGTGCCGGCCCGGAGACCCGGGTCGCGCTGCTGCTGCCCCGCTCGGTGGAGCTGCTGGTGGCCATCCTCGCGGTGCTCAAGGCCGGTGCCGCGTACCTGCCGGTGGACACCGGCTACCCGGCGAACCGGATCAGCTACCTGCTGACCGACGCCGAGCCGACGCTCGTGCTGGCCACCCCGGAGACGGCCGCGCTGGCACCCGCCGACGCGCTGGTGCTGACCGACACGACCGCCGTCGACCTGGACTCGGCCGCCCTCACCGACGACGACCGCCGTACGCCCCTGCGCGCGGAGCACCCGGCGTACCTGCTCTACACCTCCGGCTCCACCGGGCGACCCAAGGGCGTGCTGGTCGAGCACCGCGCGGTCACCGCGTACCTGGCCTGGGCCCGGGACACCTACCCGGGGCTGGCCGGCACCGCGCTGCTGCACTCGCCGGTCTCGTTCGACCTGACCGTGACCGGCCTGCTCGGCCCGCTCACCGCCGGTGGCACGGTCCGGCTGGCCGGCATCGACACCCCGGCGGCGCGGGCCGGTGGTCCGCCGACCTTCCTCAAGGTCACCCCCAGCCACCTGCCGCTGCTCGACGACGCCCTGTCGCCCACCACGGACCTGGTGATCGGCGGGGAGGCGCTGACCGGCGAGCAACTGGCCGACTGGCGGGCGAGGCACCCCCAGGTCGCGGTGATCAACGAGTACGGCCCGACCGAGGCGACCGTCGGCTGTATCGCGGCCCGGATCGCTCCCGAGCAGCCAATCTCACCCGGGCCGGTGCCGATCGGCCGGTCCACCTGGGACACCCGGGTCCACCTGCTCGACGCCGCGCTGAACCCGGTGCCGCCGGGCGTGGTCGGCGAGCTGTTCATCGCCGGGGCGCAACTGGCCCGGGGCTACCTGGGCCGGCCGGGACTGACCGCCGAGCGCTTCCTGCCCTGCCCGTACGGGCCGCCGGGGGAGCGGATGTACCGCACCGGGGATCTCGCCCGCTGGCGGGCCGACGGGGCACTGGAGTACCTGGGCCGCCGGGACAACCAGGTCAAGATCCGGGGGATGCGGATCGAGCTGGGCGAGATCGAGTCGGTCCTGCGTGCCCGCCCGGATGTGACCGAGGCAGCGGTGGTGGTCCGCGACGAGAACGGCGACCCGACGCTGGTCGGCTACCTCGTCGGCGGGGTCGACGAGGCCGTGCTCGCCGCCAACCTGGCCCAGGAGCTGCCCGCACACCTGGTGCCGAGCGCGTTCGTCCGGTTGGACGCGCTGCCGCTGACGCCCAACGGCAAGCTGGACACCGCCGCGCTGCCGGCACCGGCAGCCGCCACCTCCGACGGCTTCCTCGCCCCGCGTACCGACGCCGAGGTGCTGGTCGCCGAGGTCTACGCCGAGATCCTGCAAATGGAGAAGGTCGGCGCGCTCGACGACTTCTTCGCCCTCGGCGGCAACTCGCTGCGCGGCATGCGGGCGATGGCCCGGATCCGCGCCGAGGTCGACGTGGAGCTGCCGATGCGGGCGCTGTTCAGCAGCCCGGTGGTGGCCGACCTGGCCGCCCAGATCGAACAGCGGATCGCCGCCGAGCTCGACGAGCTCTCCGAAACCGAGGTCGCCGCGCTGCTCGCGGCGGAGAAGGACACGCCCTTATGACCGACGTGAAGGACTCGGCCCGCGACGCCGCGCGGCAGGCGCTGATCGCCCAGCGGCTGCGCCGCCGGTCGGGCAGCACGCCCGCCGCACGGATCACGCCCCGCGCGCCGGACGCCGAAGTGCCGCTGTCGTACGCCCAGGAGCGGGTCTGGTTCATGGACCAGCTCGCTCCCGGCGAGGCGGCGTACCACATCGCGGTGCCCTTGCGGGTCCGTGGCCCGCTGGACGTCGCTGCCCTGCGCCGCGCGCTGGCCGACCTGACCCAGCGGCACGAGTCGCTGCGCACCCGGTTCCCGGCCGACTCGGACGGCCGGCCCACCGTGGTGCTCGACGACGTCGTCGAGGTGCCGCTGACCGTGGTGGACGCCGCCGACGAGGCCGCCGCCCAGGCGCTGGTCGACGAGGCGGCCGTCGAGCCGTTCGACCTGGCCAACGGGCCGCTGCTGCGGGCCCTGCTGATCCGGCTGGCGCCGACCGAGCACGTGCTCTTCCTCGGCCAGCACCACATCGTCGGTGACGGCTGGTCGGTGGACGTGCTGCTGCGTGACCTGATCGCCCGCTACCGCGACGGGGAGCTGCCCGCCCTGCCGGTGCAGTACGGCGACTTCGCGGTCTGGGAGGCACGGGAGCTGGCCGGGCCGGGCGCGCTGCGGCACGTGGACTGGTGGAAGGAGCGCCTCGCCGGGATCACCCCGCTGGAGCTGCCCCTGGACCTGCCGCGGCCGGCGACCCAGACCTACCGGGGTGACTTCGTCGAGTTCACCCTGGACGCCGCCGCCACCGAGGGGCTGGCCGCGCTGACCCGTGCCTACGGCGGCACGATGTTCATGACGCTGCTCGCCGCGTACCAGGTGTTCCTGGCCCGGCACGCCGGACAGGACGATTTCGCGGTGGGCGCGTCGGTGGCCGGCCGGTCCGCGCCGGAGCTGGAGAACGTCGTCGGCATGTTCATCAACATGCTGCCGCTGCGCGCCGAGCTGGCCGGCGATCCGACCTTCACCGAGCTGCTGGAGCGGACGCGCCGCGCGGTGCTGGACGGGCTGGAGCACGGCGAGGTGCCGTTCGCCCGGGTGGTGCACGAGCTGGGCCTGCCGCGTGACGTCAGCCGCTCACCGGTGTTCCAGGCGATGTTCGTGCTGCAGAACTACGAGATGGGCCGGTTCGAAGGGGTGGCCGAGGACGCCGGTGTCGGCTTCGAGTGGCATCCGATGGAGCTGCGTGCCACCCGCTTCGACTTCGAGCTGCACGCCGTCGAGACCGGCAACGGGCTCTGGGGCAAGCTGGTCTTCAACACCGACCTGTTCACCCGGGCCACCGTCGAACGGATGGCGGCCCGGCTCACCACGCTGCTGCGCGCCGTGGTCGCCACCCCGGACCTGCCGGTCTCCGCGCTCGATCTGCTCGCCCCCGCCGAGCGGGAGCTGCTGGCCGGGTGGAACGACACCGACGGCGACTTCCCGCAGCAGCAGACCCTGCACGCCCCGATCGAGGAGCGGGCCGCCCGTACGCCGGACGCGGTGGCGCTGCGGTTCGCCGGCCGCTCGGTGACGTACGCCGAGCTGAACGCGGCGGCGAACCGGATCGCGCACCGACTGCGCGCCGCCGGAGTGGGCCCGGAGACCCTGGTCGGGGTCTGCGCGGAACGGTCGGTGGAGCTGGTTTCGGGCCTGCTCGGCGTGCTCAAGGCCGGCGGCGCCTACCTGCCGCTGGACCCGGAGTATCCGGCGGACCGGCTGGCCTTCATGGTCACCGACGCCGCCGCGCCGGTGGTGCTGGTGCAGGAGCACCTGCGCGACGTGCTGCCGACGACGGACGCCACGGTGCTAGCCCTGGACGACGAGTCGGTCTGGGCCGACCAGCCGACGAGCGACCCGACCACGACGGCCGGTCCGGAGCACCTCGCGTACGTCATCTACACCTCCGGCTCCACCGGCCGGCCCAAGGGCGTGCCGAACACCCACCGGGGCATCGTCAACCGCCTCGACTGGATGCAGCGCACCTACCAGCTCGGCGCCGACGACGCGGTGTTGCAGAAGACCCCGGCCAGCTTCGACGTGTCGGTGTGGGAGTTCTTCTGGCCGCTGCGCGAGGGTGCCCGGCTGGTGCTGGCCGAGCCGGGCGGCCACAAGGACGCCGGCTACCTGCGCGACCTGCTGGTCACCGAGCGGGTCACCACCGCCCACTTCGTACCGTCGATGCTCACCGTCTTCCTCGCCGAGGACGGCGTCGAGGCGGCCACGGCGCTGCGCCGCGTGATCTGCTCCGGTGAGGAGCTGCCGCTCGCCGCGGCCCGGGACTTCACCGCCCGGCTGCCCGGCTGCGGCCTGCACAACCTGTACGGCCCGACCGAGGCGGCGATCGACGTCAGCTCCTGGGCGTGTGACCCGGTGCTGCTGGCGGAGGTGGCCAGCGTGCCGATCGGCGCGCCGATCAGCAACCTGCGACTGCACGTGCTCGATGCCCGGGGTAACCCGTGCCCGGTCGGCGTCGCTGGGGAGCTGCACATCGGTGGGGTCGGGCTGGCCCGCGGCTATCACCGCCGGGCGGCGCTGACCGCGGAGCGGTTCGTGCCGGATCCGTTCTCCGGCGAGGCGGGCGCCCGGCTGTACCGCACCGGTGACCTGGCCCGCTGGCAGGTCGCGCCCGGCGGTCGGCCCGGCGGCGTGCTCGAGTTCCTCGGCCGGATCGACCACCAGGTCAAGCTGCGCGGCCTGCGCATCGAGCTGGGTGAGATAGAGAGCGCGCTCCGCGCCCAGCCCGGGGTGACCGAGGCGGTGGTGCTGGTCCGCGAGGACACCCCCGGCGACAAGCGGCTCACCGGCTACCTGGTCGGCGCGGCCGAGCACGACGCGGTCAAGGTGGCGCTCAAGGAGACCCTCCCGGAGTACATGGTGCCGGCCGCGTTCGTCACCCTGGACGCCCTGCCGCTGACGCCGAACGGCAAGCTGGACCGTAAGGCGCTGCCCGCGCCGGTGGTCACCCGCGCCGCCTCGGTGGCGCTGGTCGAGCCGCGCGACGACACCGAACGGCTGCTCGCCGACATCTGGTCCGACGTGCTCGGCGTCGCCACCCTCGGCATCGACGACGACTTCTTCGACCTGGGTGGGCACTCGATGCTCGCCACGCAGGTGGTGGCCCGCATCCGCAAGGCCGAGCACGGTGGGCGGCCGGTCGGCGTGATGGACCTGTTCCAGCAGCGGACCATCCGCGATCTGGCCACCTTCATGTCCGGTGGTGGCGGCGACGGACCCCGTCGGCTGCTCTACGAGTTGACCAAGCCGATCCCGGCGGCGCAGCGGGTGATCACGTACGTCTGCGTGCCGTACGGCGGCGGCAGCGCGATCGTCTACCAGCCCCTCGCGGACGCGCTGCCGGCCGGGCACGCGCTCTGGTCGCTGGCCATCCCCGGGCACGACGTGGGGCTCACCGAGGACGCGCTGCCCTTCGACGAGCTGACCACCCTGGTCGCCGAGGAGATCATCGAGCGGGTCGAAGGCCCGCTCGCCCTCTATGGGCACTGCGGCGTGGGCAGCGCGATCGTCGCCGAGGTGGCCCGCAAGGTGGAGGCCGCCGGCCGGGAACTGACCGCGCTCTACATCGGCGCGATGTTCCCGTTCGCCCGGCCGAAGGGCCTGTTCGCGGCCGCGCGTACCCGGCTGGAGAAGCTGCGCAGCAACAAGCACTACGCGAGCTGGCTCAAGTCGATGGGTGTGGACACCAACGAGCTGGAGCCGGAGCAGGCGGACCGGATCATCAGCAACATGCGGGCCGACTCCCGGGCTTCTGAGGAGTACTTCACCGCGCTGCTCGACCAGGGCGCGGTGAAGCTGCGCGCCCCGATCATCTCGGTGGTCGGCTCGGAGGACCCGGTCACCGACTACCACATCGAGCGGTACGCCGAGTGGCAGTTCCTCAGTGACCGGTTGGCGCTGGTGGTGCTCGACCAGGCTGGGCACTTCTTCCTCAAGTACCGCGCGCAGGAGCTGGCCGAGATCGTCACCCGGGTGCACCCGGCGCTCCTCGTCGGTGACGTCGGCGAGCTGACCCCGCAGGCGCGCGGCGAGGACGCCGGCTGGGCCGTGGCCGACACCCGGGGCGTCGACGCCGTCGTCGTCCCGGAGAAGCCGGTGGTCCGGCCCAGCATGGCCCGCTTCGTGTCGGTCACCGCCGGGCAGCTCATCTCCAGCACCGGCTCGGCGCTGACCGCGTTCGCCCTGCCGATCTGGTTGTTCACCCGCACCGGCTCGGTGACCAACCTGGGTCTGCTCTGGGCGCTGGCGCTGATCTGCGGCGTGCTCGTGCTGCCCATCGCCGGGGCGATCACCGACCGGATCAGCCGTCGCAAGATCATGATGATCGCCAGTTGCAGCGCCGGCTCGGTCCAGCTCGTGCTGGCCGCGCTGCTCTGGACCGACAACCTGGCGCTCTGGCACATCTACGCCCTGGTGGCGCTGAGTCAGGTGGCCGGCTCGTTCCAACGGATCGCGTTCCAGTCGGCGGTGCCGCAGCTGGTGCCCAAGCGCTACCTGGGTCACGCGATGGGCATCACGCAGCTCTCCAACGGCTTCGCCATGCTGCTGATGCCGGTCTTCGCCGCCGGCCTGCTGGCCGCGATCGACCTCAAGGGCATCCTGCTGCTCGACGTGGCCAGTTATGTGGTCGCCGTGGTGACCCTCGCCGTGGTCCGCTTCCCCGACCTGCTCGGCTGGCGACCCCGGGAGCGGCTGCTGGTGGCGATCGCCAACGGCCTGCGCTACTCGTGGCGGCACCGCGGCTTCCGGCTGATGCTGGGCTACTTCGCGCTGGGCAACATCTTCCTGGCGCCCGCGCTGGTGCTCACCACCCCGTTGGTGCTCTCGTTCGGCAACGCGACGCAGGTCGCCCAGGTGGCTCTCGCCGAGGCGCTCGGCGCGGTCGCTGGCGGCGTACTCATGTCGCTCTGGGGTGGTCCGCGCAACCGGCGCATGATCGGCGTGCTGATCGGCAACCTCGGCACGGCGGTCGGCTGCGTCCTGGTCGGCCTGGACGCGTCCGTGGCGATGATCTGCGTCGGGGCGTTCTGGCTGGCCATGTCGATGACCACGGCACAGTCCATCTACGCCACGATCGTGCAGGTCAAGGTGCCGCAGCGCTACCACGGCCGGGTGTTCAGCCTCAACCAGACCATCTCCTGGTCGACGCTGCCCATCGGCTTCGCGCTGATCGCCCCGGCGGCCACCAACCTGTTCGAGCCGCTGCTCGCCTCCGACGGAGCCCTGGCCGGGTCGGTGGGCGCGGTGATCGGCACCGGTCCGGGTCGGGGCATCGGCTTCGCGTACGTCTGCTTCGGCGCGGCGCTGATCCTGATCACCCTGGGCGGTTTCGCGATCCGGCTGCTGCGCCGCTTCGACCTGGAGGTTGCGGACTCGCTACCGGACGACCTGATCGGCGCGCAGGAGCGCGAGCGTCGGCTGGCGGCCCGCGCCACCCAGCGCGAGGAGGAGCGGGTGCCGGTCGGCGTGTGACGACTGCGAAGGGGCCGCCGCGGTACCTGCGGCGGCCCCTTCTCGGCGATTGCCCGGACCTGCCGACCGGCGGCGTGGTACGAGTGCTCGGTGAACTCTGACGGCCGTCGCCAACCCGGCCTGAGCTGGGGCCGTGTGCGGGCGGCTGCCGCTCGGGTTCGCGGTCGCGGTCGCCGGGCGGGACGACTGCGACTGAGTCAGTTGGAAGCCGCCCTGGTGATCTCGGTGCAGGCGGGCCTCGCGGCGGCTCTGGCCTGGTCGATCGGTCACGACGTGCTGGGCAACCCCGCGCCGATCTTCGCTCCGTCCGCCGCAGTGGGCACGATCGTCGCCGCACTCGGCCAACGCGCCCACCGGACGGTCGAACTGCTGCTCGGAGTCGGCCTGGGCATCGCCACCACCGATCTCCTGCTGTCCGTCCTGGGCACCGGCTTCTGGCAGACCGGCTTCGTCGTCGGCTGCGCCATCCTCGCCACACTCGTGCTGTTCGGGCGCAGCGGCGCCGCCGTCGGCCAGGCTGGCGGGACGGCGGTGCTCCTCGCGGCCCTGACGCCGGCCCAGAAGGACCTGGAGTGGCCGCGCATCGTCGAGGCCATGGTCGGCGGCGTGGTGGGCCTCGTGGTGGTCGCGCTGCTGGTGCCGCTGAACCCGATGCGGATCCTCGACCGCGACGCGGCCCCGATCTACCACTGCCTCGCCGGTCAACTCCGGGAGGTGTCCGCGGCGCTGTCGACCGGCGATCAGCAGCGGGCGGTTCGCGCGTTGGACACACTCCGCGGCATGGGCCCCGACCTCGAGCGCATGCACCAGGCGCTCAGCGGCGCCGAGGAGGTGGTCAGTCTCGCGCCGGCGCGGTGGCTGCGCCGCCAGGACGTGGAGCGGTTCGCCCGCGCGAGCCAACACCTGGAACGCGTCATCGAACACAGCCGGGGAGTGGCCCGCCGGTCGGCGATCGCGCTGCAATATTCCGAGCCGATACCCCCCGACCTGCCCGCCAGCGTCGGACGATTCGCCGACGCGGTCGAGCTGCTCCGCCGCGAGCACCGCGCCGGGCGCCCCACCGAGAAGACCCGCCACGCGGTACGCGACGCCGTCTACCAGGCCGGTCGCGCCCGGGCCCAAGGGGTCGACGAGTTCGGCGACGCGGTGGTGACCCAGCTGCGTACCGCCGCCAGCGACCTGCTCCGCGCCACCGGCGACGACCCCACAACCGCGAACCAAGAGGTACGCGAGGCAGCCGAGCGCGGCGAGGGATCCATTGGCGGTTGAGTCATCGAGCCGGCGTCACACCGTCACCCGCCGGGGTGCGGCCGACCGACGACGGCGCGGCGGGGCGGGGCGGGCAGAGCGTTGATCAAGAGGTTTGCGTCATCAGGACGGCGGAGTCTGACCAAAACCTCTTGATCAACGAGGTGGGGCAGGGCGCGCGGCGGACGCGTTACTCGAGGTTGTCGCGGGGGGTTGGCGGGCCGATCCGGAAGTCGCGAAACGTCGCCTCCAGCCCGGCACGCGGCGGCCACGACGACCTCAGCGGTGAAGTCACCAGCCACCGGCTCGCCGAGGAAGTGTCCATTGTCGGTGGTCCAGCCATAGAACGTTTCCCGCCAGAAGTCCGTCCTCAATGAGGTGACCGCGCGGAGCACGCCATCCCTGATTGACCAGTCACTCGGCTCGTTGAACCACACCATGTTCTCCACCGCGGCGGGGAGCCTAACCACCTGCCGGTCCGCCCTATGAGCATCGAGCCACGGTGCGCGTCCAACTCACGGGGCGAGGGACGCCCGCCCGTCGTCCGGCTCGCGGTGCCAGATCCGCTGCCAGCGTTCGGCCGCCAGGATGCCGTGGTGGCGTGCGGCGGGGCCATCCGCGTGGACGCCACAGACCGGGCATCCTCTGCCCGGCAGGCGCCGTTCGGTGCCGCAGGCGAGGCAGTGCGTGTCGACGCTGACCCCGGCAGCGTGGCGATCGAAGACCGCCTGGACGACCGTGGCGAGCGGTGTGGTCGGGTGGTGCTCAGGCTCGGGGCAGTAGGCGATCTGGCACCAGCCCCACGAGTTCCAGGGCGGCGACGTCTGGGGGATTCGCCGCCCGGTCGCCTTCTCTCGACGCCGCTCGGCGGCGTACTCCTGCGCACGAGGCAGAACCACGTCGCGTACGGCCTGGAGCTCGTCGACGGCGCGGACAAGTGCGTCGAGGTCGTCGGTCAGGCGGCGTGGGATGCGGGCGGTGACGATCAGGTGGTGCCAGGTGGCACGGAATCCGTACGGAGCGCAGTGCAGCGTGCACTCCCGCAACGCGTGGAGCCTGCGCTGAGGAGAGCGCGTGCTGTCGTGGACGCGGCGTGCCTGCGCGGGGAAGCTGGTCACGGAACCAATCCTGCCCCGCGCTGACCACCGCACCCACTCCGATGTCGTGTTACCTATCGACCCTTGCAGAGGGGTGCGGCTGGCCAGCCGCGGCTAGTGCTGTGGTGCGAGGGTGCGTACGACGTCGAACTCGTTGCCCTCAGGGTCTGCCATGACCACCCAACTCCGGTCTGCTCCTTGGCCCACATCCGCCCTGGTGGCGCCGAGGCCGAGCAATCTGGTCACCTCGTCCTCGGTGCTGCCGTCGATCGGACTGACGTCGAGGTGAAGCCGGTTCTTCACGGCCTTCCCCTCGGGCACCTGGATGAACTGCAGGGTGGGCGACATCTGGCGGGCCCGGACCTTCTCGACGGTCGGCGTCCAGGAGCCGATCTCGACCCTGCCCTCGCCGCGGTCGATCACCGTGAAATCCAGGACCTCGCACCAGAAGGCCGCGAGCCTCTCCGGATCATGGCAGTCGATGACCAACTCAGTGAACCTGCTCGTCATGGCCCTCTCCTGGATGATCCGTACCGGGCTCTGGGTGCACGGAACGCCCGTCAGGTCCGAGATCTTCGATCTGCCGGTGGTGGCCCTCCGCAGAAGCCGTCGTCCTCGACGCCGTCGACGACCTGGTCCGTCCTTCACCTGGGCATACCCAGCCCCGAGCAGCTCCCCACGCTCGCGGCAGCGGGCCCTCCAGGTCGGCCAGGCCGGTCAGGCGGCCGGTTCGCTGGTGGGTGACCGGTGGCCTCCGTGGCTCGCGACCAGCGCGTCTGCCACGATTTCGGCGTCAGCGTCCGCGATGGCCGCTGGGTACTCCGGTAGCAGGTCGTCCCAGATGACCAGCCACGACCCGTACAGCTGGGCCTGACCTTCGGGTCGAGCGAAGAACCAGACGTGCAGATGGGCGGCACCGTCCCCGACGCGGTAGACGTGTGCCCGCGAGATGTGCGGCAGCGCCTGCACGTGGCGGACGATGCGAACGCTCAACAGCCCCAGTTCGGAGGCCAGCTCGTCCGGCAGATCGGCCATGTCGTAGTGATCGCGTGGGTACAGCATGAGCGCCAGCGGGACGCCCACCCCCGTGATCCGGGCGAGCCGCCAACGCTCGTTGAACCAGATGCCTTCGTCGCGGTCGCGGCAAGCGCTGCAGTCCGACGGGTCCTCGCCGTGCCGCGCGGGCTCCGGGAGCACCGGCTCGCGCAACGGTGCGACGCGCAGGCCGTCCGGGTCGAACGGACTGATGTCCCATCCCGTCATGTCCGCCAACGGGAGCCGGCGCTCGCCGTCCGCGACGGCGATGGCGTGGTCGTAGAACTCGTCCGGTCGCAAAGCCATGCGGCGAAGACTAGTACGACAAGATCCTTTAATCGATACCCCCGCTGGGGCTGCCCGGCTCGGATGCCTTACCGAGACGGATCCGGTGCTCCTTCCGGACCGCTCTCCGCTGATCGGCGGCAGTAGGAGACGGTCGCCACGACCAGCAACACGGCCCCCGCGAAGAAGTAGCTGTTGATCCCGATGCCGGCCCAGAACTCGCCCGTGGAAATGTCTTCGGCCCCCACGAAGCCGCCGCGACGGATGCCCGTGACCATCAGCAGATTCTCGGCCATCCCCGGGACACCCCGGAGGACGAGCAGCACGCTGCCGCACAACAGTGGCGTCAGGAGTAGCCACCGAGGGAGATGTCGAGCCCACGGAAGGACTGTGGCGAGCACGACGGCTGCCCCGACGGCCGATATGGAGATGAGCACGACGTTGAAGATGACGTACGCCCTCATGCTCCAAGGTCCGTCACCGGTCGGATCGTCGCCGGGGATGAACACCAGGATCACGTGGGACACCACGAAGAAGACCAACCAAGCGAGAGCGCCGTGCGCCCAGCGCGGACCTCTGAAAGCGGGCATACCAGCACCATCGCCAGGTCAGCTCGACGACGCCTCCCTCCCTCGGGTGGGTCTGCTCCCGCCCAAGAGTGAGGCACGGAGGTGTCAACGCACTCGGTTCGGCCATCCAGTCGCGCCGGTCCACGCACTAGCGTCCCTGCTGTGGCAGCGAGAGCAGCGGGAACGTTTCGGCGGACGCCGATCGAGCGATCAGACCAGCGCGTCGCCTGGGACCGCGCGGACCAGGCCTTCTTCGCTGCCGGAGCGTGTCACATCCTCGCCTGGGTTTGCCGCGACTCCCACCCGGAACGGCCGGTCGAGTTAGCGGCGGTGCGCTTCGCGGGCGAGCGGGAGGTGTTCCATGTCTACGCGGTGTGGGATGGCTGGGCATTCGACCACTCGGGCTGGAATCCCGAGCCCCAGTTGCTGGCGGTCAACAGAGACTTCGAGGGCCGACGACTGGAGCGGCTCGAGATCACCGACAGCCTCGCTGAGTTCTGTGCCAGAAACCACCACCGTATGCCGAACCAGTATTGGGATGACCCTCGTCCCCGTGCCCGCGAATACGTCAATCGACACATCCCGCCCTGGGCGTAGTAACGCCCGGTCAACGGCGGAAGCGGGGGCACGAGCGGCCGATCAGTGGGGCCGTACGGTGGGTCTGTGGCGGCCCGCGATGTATTCGGCGAGCCGGGCGGCGCCGGTGAGCATGGCTCGGCCTCGCGCGGTGAGCCGTTCCCGCCACTGGTGCAGCGAGGCTGCCAGCGGTTCGGCTCCACCAGCGTCGCGCACCCGACGCACAACGCCGGCGATGTGGCCGAGCTGGTACCCGCCTCGGCGTAGCAGATGGGCGAGTTCGGCGTCGCGGACGTCGTCTGCTGAGTAGACGCGGTGGCGGGTGGCCGCATCGCGCTCCGGCTGCAGAATCCCGACCCGCTCCCACTTGCGGAGGGTCGCGGGTGTTACACCGAGCCGGTGTGCCAGCACGCTGATCGGCACGGCCTTCCGGCTCTGCGGCTGTGGCTCCGTTCCGGCGGTGAGAAGCGCTACCACCTCCTCGACCGCGTCAAGGGTCTCTCGGTCGCGCTGTAGCAGGGCATGGCTGTGGTCGATGGCCCGCAACGCTGTGTCGATCTCGCCCCGGTTGACGGCACGCATGATCTCGCCGCTGGCCGCGTAGCCGTGGCCCGCGATCAGCGCGAGGTAGGCGTCGAGCGCCTTGGCGTGCACCTCGGTGAACCGGCGGTAGCCGTTCGCGCTCCGCTCGGCCGGCGGCAGGACGCCGTCGGATTCGTAGTTGCGCACGGCCTGCGTGGAAAGGCCGTGACGGCGCGCGAGGTCGACTGGTCGACGTACCCCTGGGTTTGAGGGTTTTGTGGCTGCCACGGCGCTCCATCGCTGGTGAGTCTCAACCGGTGGTTCAAGGATACGGTTGATGCAATGACGTCATTTCTCGATCTGCTTGCCGTACCGCCGACCCTGCTTGCGCTCGGTGAGCCGACGCATGGCGAGTCCGCCTTCCTCCAGATCCGCAACGAGGCCTTCATGTCGCTGGCCGAGCACGGCTATCGGTCGATCGCACTCGAGAGCGACCGGGTGGCAGGGCTGATTGCCGACGAGTTCGTCCGGGGCTCCACCACCGTGACGCTCGAACGTGCGCTCGCCGAAGGGTTCAGCCATGGGTTCGGCACCGCCCCGGCCAACCGCGACCTGCTGCTGCGGATGCGCGAGTGGAACGCTGGGCGGCCAGCTTCCGGGCACCTGACGTTCCACGGCTTCGACGCCCCGCTCGAAATGGACCACGCCCCGAGCCCATGGCGCTACCTCACCCGGGTCTGTGACTTTCTCGGCCTCGACCGATCAGCGGAGATCGACGACCTGATCGGGGATGAGGCCCGGTGGAGCGACACGGCCGCGATCTGGGAGCCCGGCAGGTCGATCGGGCGCTCGGCGGACGCGCAGCGCCTGCGGGTGATCGCCGACGACCTGCTGACCGAGCTGTACCTGCAGGCACCCCGACGGATTGAGGGCTGGCGGGAGGCGTTCGTACACGCCACGACCGCGGTCGCGGTGCTGCGCTACCACGCCGCGGCCGCAGCACCACTGGCGCGGGAGGAACGCTTCGCTCGCCTGGCCGGGGTCCGGGACGCGCTGATGGCCGAAAACCTGCTCGCGATCCGGTCGGCCGAGGCGCACCGCGGGCCCACGCTGGCCTTCGCGCACAACACGCACCTGCAGCTTCAGCCGAGCACGATCACGATGGCCGGGAAGGACATGTCGTGGGCCGGCGCCGGCACGATTCTCGCATCGCTGCTGAACGAACGGTACGCGGTGATCGTCGGCAGCGTCGGCGTGAGCCCTGCGCTCGGCATCGGGGCGCCCCCCACGTCGACCTACGAAGGCAGACTCCAGCAGGAGGCCATGCTGCCCCGGTACGTCCGCGCGTCCGAGATCCCACCTGCCGAGCAGAGAACACACGACTACCGCTACTTCCCGCTGGATCAGGTCACCATCGAACACGCTGACGCGGTGCTACACATCCCGACCGGTGTCGACATCGCCGTGCTCGCCGATCGGATTCTCGCGCTGCCCGGTGTCGAGCAACTCGTCGCGAGCGAGGACAACGGCTCACCCGAGGGTGCCTGGGGCGACCGGTTCTTCTACGTCGGCCCGGACCGCCGTCAGCCATTCGCCACCCTCGTCGAGCATGACGTGCCCGGCTTCGACGAGTCCTCCCAACTCGACCGCCCCGGCGTCTACCGCCTCAACCTCGACCTGGGCCGGATCGAGTTCGAGAGGCGGTTCGGTTTTCCACCCAAGGCGTTCGAGGAACACCGGCACGAGTTCGATTTCGCCCGGCTGGACACCCTCGTGCCGCATCCCGGATATGCGCTGTACGGCTTCGGCAGCATCGTCATGCCCGGCCCGCAGATGCTGCCCGAGGTCGACCGGCTGCTCGAGATCGCTCACGCCCGAGCAGTCGACCGCCACGAGCGCGCGGCGCGCCGGACGGCGGACCAGCAGGGCTGAGCCCTGGTGACCGGCACCAGCGCGACGACATGGGGGCCGGTCGTCTCCTGGTAAGCCGCGCGGTCAGCGGCAGAAAGGGACGTGACGGAAACGGGTTGCCGACAGGCGGCGCCGTTGCCATGCTCCGCCGTGATGACGACACGCAGCGAACTTCTGGCCTTACATGACCAACAGGTGCGAGGCACCATCGCGTCGCGGCTGCCGCGTCACTGGGAGTCGTCGTGGGATGGCCCCGTCCTGCAGGTCGCCACCCCCACGAGAGGGTTTGCCTTCGCGCAGGATCTCGATGACCTCGACGTCGAGGAACTGGACGCGCTCATCCGTCGGGTGCGTGACCGCTCGGGTGCGCGCGGCAAGGCAATCGAGTGGAAGACGTACGGCCACGACCGGCGCGATCTGACCGAGCGGTTGCGGCTTGCGGGGTTCGCGCCGGAGGACGAGGAGACACTCCTCATCGGTCTGGCAACCGATCTGACCGCGGCCGGCCAAGCCCTCGACGGCATCGCCATCCGCGAGACGACGGATCCCGTCGACCTGCGCCGGATCGCGGCCCTGGAGTCCGAGGTCTGGGGCGCCGACTGGGCTTGGCTGGCCGATGATCTACGCGACCGCATCGAGTCGGCCCCGGAGAACATCGTCGTTTTCGTCGCAGAGGCTGCGAGCGAGGTCGTGTCGGCCGCTTGGCTGGTCGTCATCCCTGGCACGGAGTTCGCCGCGTTGTGGGGTGGCTCGACCCTGCGGCAATGGCGCCGGAAGGGCATCTACCGTGCGCTGGTCGCCCGTCGCGCACAGCTGGCCACCGACCGGGGCATCATGTACCTCATGGTCGACGCGTCCAAGGACAGCAGCCCAATTCTCCACCAACTGGGCCTACAGGCTGTCAGCACCACGACTCCCTGGGTATGGAGCCCAACCACCTGACCGAGAACCGCGCTGCACGTGCCGCGGGAGCCGCGGTCCTGCCGATGCCATTCTGTTCCGGTGAAGGATCACGATGCGCGAGGCGATGTTCAGCGACTTCTGCTTGAGGTGGAGCGGGCGCCGGAGCAACCGATGCCTGGAGGCGCAAGCGACCACGAGTTGGCTGATCTGGAGCGACGGCTCGGCATGCCTCTGCCCACGGTGCTCGCCCAGTGGCTGCGGCTCTGTAAGGGAGAAGCCATCTGCGCTGGTGGTGTCTTCGGGGCTCGGGACGGACACGACCATCTCGATATCGCCGCTCACCGTGCACTGCATCCGCGCTGGCGGGAACTTGGCTGGCTGCCGGTGGCCGGCGATGGCTGCGGCAACTACTACGTTCTCATCAGCAGCGGTGAACTCGCCGGGAAAGTCGCGTTCGTCGACACGATCTCGGATCCGAACCGTGTCGAGACCGTGGCCGGCGACAACCTGTGGACCTTCCTGAGGTCCCTCCTGCTACGCGGATGAGTCGTCGAACGGGCACTACTGTCGGCCGGCCCGGCAACTGGCCCACCGTCTCGAACGGCCCCCAAGCCGCCATCAGAGTGCGCGACCCCGCGTGTCGCCTGCGAGCGGTGCGGCACCTTGCACTGTGGTCCGCGAGACCTGTGGCATTGAGGCAGATGTCGCCAGGGATCCGTTCGCGATGTTCGCCGACTGGGACAACGCCGTGCAGGACACCAGACGACACGGCTGGGTTCCCCAACCCACCCGACCACGGCCAGAACTCACTGCGACACGGTGGGGCGGCGGAGGTGTAAAAGCGAGGGCAGCTGGTTCTTGGACCGAATCGGGAGGGACGGCGTGCGAGCGCTCACCGCTGCCAGTTGTAGGGCGTCGTCGTCGACACCTTGATCAGACCGTAGCGTTCAAGGATCGGGCGCGAGTACTCGGTCGAGTCGCTGTTGATGAGTGTCTTGCCCATACGGAGTGCTGAGCGGGCCCGCGCCGCGGTCAACGCGCGGTAGATCCCACGGCCGCGCCACTCCACAAGAGTCGCGCCGCCCCAGATCCCGGCGAAGTCGGTCCCACGCACCGGCTCCAGTCTGCCGGCACTGACGATCCGTCCACCCACCTCTGCAACCCACAACTCCATTCCGTCATCGCGGGCCAGGCGGCGCAGGAGGGCGTTCGCCATGTCATCGCTGACCGGGTTCTCAAAGGCTTCGTCCTGCATCGCACTCATCGCGCGGACGTCTGCCTCCTCGCTGACCCGACGCAGGGTCACGCCTTCGGGCAGCGAAACGTCAACGGCGAGTAGCCGCGCCTCGCCGATCATGATCGACTCAGGCTCATCCGCGGTGAAACCATTCACCAGCAACGCCTCGTGCAACCCCGGTGCATGGTCGTGCCCACGCGCCTTCCACTTGATCCGCGCGATCTCGGGGTCTGCCTGGTAGTGAGCGAGCGCCTCCGAGACGAGCCGACGAATCGTGTCGGCGTCCGCTCCGCCGAGATCGCGGTAGGTGACGAAACCACGACCACCCGCGAAGGTCACGAGACGCAGTGGTCCGTGTCGGGTGACCGAGATCGCGCTCGGCGTCTCGGCGTCAGTCCGAAGCTGTTCGTCGTAGGCCGCAAGCAGTCGAACCGAATTGATCATGTTCGTACGCTGCAACAGCGGGGCCGGAGACGCAACTGGTTTCGAGCCAGCCCCACGTTCCAGCGCCGGGCGGACAGGGCAAGTCACTCGCTCCGTGAATCAGACCGGCTGGTCGCCGAGCGTGGCGGTGACGGCGTCGCTGATGGCCGACCGGGTCGGCAGTGGGCCCTGGGCCTGCCGGATCGGTCTGCTGGTGGCCGCCTACTGGCGCACGAACCTGACGATGCGGCAGATCGGCCCCCTGTTCGGGGTGTCGCACTCGGCGGCGCACCGCGAGAGGCGAGTGATGTTGTCAACGGATCGGTCGCCGGGCCGGTGCGGTTACGCCAACGCGGCCATCGCCGAACGTCTGCACGTGTCGCAGAGCGCGGTCGAGAGACACATCAACGTCATCGTCGACAAGCTCGACCTGTCCCAAGCGGCTGGCTACAGTCGCCGGGTCTTGGCGATCCTGTGCTGCCTCGGCTCCTAGGCCGTGTTTCGTTGCACCTTGCCGACCTGGAAGCGGCGTTAGACTCGCCGGCCATGGGACTCCTCACCTTCAGCCTCAACCTCACCCTGGACGGCTGCGTCGACCACCAGGAGGGGATCGCCGACGACGAGACGCACGCCTTTTTCACCCGTCTCATGGACGAGGGCGGGGCAATGCTGTGGGGTCGCGTCACCTACGAGATGATGGAGAGCTACTGGCCGGCTGTCGCCCGCGGCGATGAGGTTGCGCCGCCGGCCCTGCGCGAGTGGGCGGTCAAGCTGGAGGCCAAACCCAAGTACGTGGTGTCGTCGACGCGCAAGGACTTCCCGTGGACCAACAGCCACCACATCGCCGGCGATCTGCGCGAGGGCGTGCAGAAGCTCAAGGACGCGACCCCGGCCGGGGTCCTCCTCGGAAGCGGCAAGCTCGCGACCGAGCTCGACCGGCTGGACCTGATCGACGAGTACAAGCTGCTCGTCCATCCCAGGATCGCCGGCCACGGCCCGACGCTGTACCAGGGCGGGCTGCCCGGCACGCGCCAGCTCGAGCTGCTCTCGGCGGAGCCGCTCCGCAACGGCGTGGTGGCCATGCACTACCGCCGCGCGCGCTGAGTCACAGGATTCCATCGCCGCCAGTTCACCGTTAGCGCGGCGTCGTCGTTGATCGGTGGATCAAGACCCTGTCTCGTCTGGCGGCTGGTGTCGTCGCTCGGCCGCTCCCGGGGCTGGACCACCAAGACGCACCTGGCCTGTGGACACGGCCACGGTGGGCCACTAGCTGAATCGCACCTGCGGCGACGTCAGCTCGCCCCGAGCAGGTCCCACCGGTTGCCCGCGATGTCGAGGAAGACCGCGACCCGGCCATAGGGCTCGGTGCGCGGTTCCCGGACGAAGGTGACGCCGGCCTCGGTCAGCCGCCGGTGGGCGGCGTCGAAGTCGTCGACGCGGTAGAAGAACCCGACTCGGCCGGCTACCTGGTTACCGATCGCGGCACGTTGGTGTTCTCCGTCGGCGCGGGCGAGCAGGATCCCGGTCTGGGCGCCCGGCGGCCGGACGACGACCCACCGCTTGGGTCGATCGTCAGTGGTCAGCGATGGAGTGTCCTCGACGAGGTCGAAGCCGAGTACGTCGGTGAAGAACGCGATCGCGGGGTCGTACTCGTTGATGATCAGGGCAACCAGGTCGATCTGCACCACGGCAGCGTACGCGGGAACCGTGTCTCCCGAGAGCAGGCGTTCCACGAACTGCCCGGCGGTCCGGCCCACACGGATCGGCCACACCCAGGGCCAGCGCGGGCCCGGGGCAGCGAGCCCCGCGTCGATCTAGGGCATGTTGCTGCTAGTGGATCTTCGGGCGCAGCAATCTCCCCTAGATCGACGCGGCGAATCCGACGGCCGCTCCCTAGAGTCGGGCCATGAGCACTGCGACAGCACGCACTCCGGGTCGCGTACGCGTACGAGCCGTCTACCCCGGGAGCTTCGATCCCTGCACTCCTGGGCATCTGAATGTGGTGAACCGGGCGCGCGGCCTCTTCGACGAGGTGGTCGTGCTCGTCGCGGTCAACAGCATCAAGCATCCGGGCACCGACGAAGAGGAGCGAGCGGCCGCTGTCCGGGCTCTCCTGCCGGCCGAGTGGGCCTCCGTCACCGTCGCGGCCTGGAGCGGGTTGACCTCCGCCTACTGCCGTCGCCACGAAGTAGGCGTGATCGTCCGGGGTGTGCGTAACACGACCGACCTTCGGGCCGAGTACCAGCTCGCCGCGATGAACCAGTCGCTGGGTGTCCCCACGGTATTTCTGCCTGCGGAGCCCGAACTGGCCGCGGTGTCTTCGACTGCCGTGCGCGCGCTGGGACAGTGGCCTTCGTCCAGACCCTAGCCGGCGGTGGCCTCACGCTGGATCTGCTCGAATTGGGCGGCCATCGCGGCGGCCAGGGCCTGTGCGGCGGACAGCGGACGGACCATGACGGTGAACTCGTCGATCAGGCCGTTGTCGTCCAGGTGTAGGAAGTCGCAGCCCTCGACGGCGACGTCGCCAATCCGCGCCTCGAACACCAGCGCGTGATCGCGACCGTCGTCGCCGCTCAGCTCTCGGACGTACCGGAAGTCTTCGAACACCCGCAGCACGCCGCGCAGGATCGCCGCCGTGATGGCCTTGCCCGGATAGGGCTTGAACGCCACGGGGCTGCGAAACACCACGTTGTCGGCGAGGGCCGCCGCGATGGCGTCGGGGTCACGTGCGTCAACCGCCGTACGAAAGTCGATCACCGCGCCAGCGTACGGGTTACCTCCCGCCGCCGCCGGACGCCAGCACTCCGGCCGGCCGTTGGCCGCGGCGCAGTCGGTCACGTGCGGGGTCTGCTGGTGAGGCCGTCCAGGACGGTGGTCAGGTTGTGCTTGAAGGTCTCCTCGGCGTTGAGATGGGTGCCGTCGATGACGAGCCGGGCGACGGTGGGGTATCGGCCCGTCTCCAACATCCGCGTGAGGTAGGGGCCGAGGCTGGCCTGGAAGGCGGTGAGATCGGTGCCGGTGGAACGGGCGGTGCGTCGCTCGGTGACCTCTCTGCGGACCGCTCCGATGATGAAGGAGTTGAGGGCGCCCAGTGCCCGCTGAAGATCGTCGATGTCGTGCACGCTGGGGGCCTGGCTCAGCGCCGCTGCCGTCGCCTCGCCCACGGCGAGCGCGTGCGGTCCCAGGTGTGGCCTTCCGCCGAGCAGGTCGGAGAACCACTCATGATCAAGGGCGGCGTCGCGGGTCGCGTGGGCGATGGCCAGCACCGTGGCGCGCCACTCGGGTTGCTGGGCGACCTCGGCGATCCGGGCGTAGACGACGTCGACCATCAGGTCGAGTAGTTCGGATTTGTTGAGCACATAGTCGTAGAGCCGCATCGGACCGACACCCAACTCCTTGGCGATCTTGCGGACCGACAGGCCGTCGAGACCGTGCGCGTCGGCGAGCCGGATCGCCGTGGCGGCGATCTTGTCGCGGCTCAACGGCACCGGCACCGCCCGTGGCTGAGGCTCGGGCCGTTCCCAAACAGGCAACGCTTCGCTACCGTACGGTGTATCCACAAATACAGTGTACGGTAACGGAGTGAGTATGCGTATCGCGATCGCTGGTGGCGGCCTCGGCGGGCTGACTCTGGCCCAGGTCCTGCACCGGCACGGCATCGATGCAGTGGTGTACGAGCGCGAGGGGAGCCGATCCGCGCGGCCGCAGGGCGGCTCGCTCGACCTGCACCCGGAGTCCGGGCAACACGCCCTGGCCGAGGCGGGTCTCGCCGGCCGGTTCCGTTCGGAGGCGCGGCCCGAGGGCGAGGAACACCGCATCCTCGACCCGACCGGACGGACCCTGATCCATCACGAGCCGCAACCTGGCTCATTCTCGGGTCGTCCCGAGATCGACCGGAGCGCACTGCGCGACCTTCTGCTCGATTCCCTCCCCGACGACACGGTTGTCTGGCAACACCGGCTCGTCGCGGCGACCCCGCGACCTGACGAGGGCTGGGAACTGACGTTCCACGGCGGTCACCGCACCAGCTGCGACATCCTCATCGGCGCGGACGGCGCGCGCTCCGTCGTCCGGTCACTGCTGATCGACGTCGAGATGACCTATGTGGCGACCCTCGTCGAGTTGAGCATCGAGGACGTCGACCGGCGCCATCCCGATCTCGCCGAGCTGGTCGGCCCCGGAAACCTGTGGTGCGTCGGCGTGAACCAGATCCTGGCAGCGCAGCGCCTCGGCGACGGCAGCCTGCGGGTCGGGATCTCGCTGCGCGCAGAGGGCCGCCCCGTCGACACGTACCGGAGCAAGCGCGCTCTGCTGGACATCTTCGAGGGTTGGGACCCACGCCTCACCGCGCTCATCGAGGCCGGCGACGGCACCCCGACGCCGCGCCTGATCGAAGCGATGCCCCACGGCACGCGCTGGGCCAGCCAGCCGGGCGTCACCCTCATCGGCGACGCCGCGCACCTCATGCCGCCCGTCGGCGAGGGCGCCAACCAGGCCATGCTCGACGCCGCCGAACTCGCCAACCAACTCGCCGCCAACCCCGCCGACCCGGACTCGGCGATCCGGACGTACGAGGAGGCGATGTTCGGCAGGATTCATCCGATCGCCGAGATGTCCGCACGAGTCCAGGCGATGATGCTGTCCCCAACCGCGGCGGACGACATCGTCCGCTTCTTCACCGCCCGGCCCGCCGAACCGGCGACCGCGGACTGAGGCTTGCCCCGGGCCGACAGCGGGAGGTCCGGGCGACAGCGCCGGTGGGTTCGTCGGTAGGTGCCGCCAGGATGTGTGCCATGACGTCACAACTGGGCACGGTCGTGGTCACCGGCGCCGCGGGGCGGATCGGGTCGGCGGTGCGCCGACACCTGCGCGACGAGGTTCGCCAGCTCGTGCTGGTCGATCGGGTTCCGATACAACCACAATCACCGGTGGAGCGGGTGAGACAACTGGATCTGGTGGACCTGGACGCCGTGGTGGCCGCGCTGGAGGGGGCGGACGCCGTGGTGCATCTCGCGGGGCTCGCGGACGAGGCGCCCTTGGCCGACCTGCTGGACAGCAACGTGCTGGGCACGTACAACGTTTTGGAGGGCGCCCGCCGGCAGCGGGTGGGCCGGGTTGTCCTGGCCAGCAGCAATCGTGTCACCGGGTTCTACCCGGTCGGGCAGGTTGTCGTACCGGACGCACCGGCTCGGCCGGACGGGTTCTACGGGGTGAGCAAGGTCGCCGTCGAAGCGCTCGGCCGTTTGTACGCCGACAAGTTCGGGCTGTCGGTGGTGTGCCTACGCATCGGCAGTTTCGAGGACGAGCCGACCGAGACGCGTTATCTGGCAACCTGGGTGAGCCCACGCGACGGCGTCGGCTTCGTCCGCGCGGCCATCACCGCGCCGGACGTGCACTTCGTCACCGCGTATGCGGTCTCCGGCAACACGCGCGCGTACTGGGACAACGCCGCTGCCGGGGCGCAGCTCGGCTACCTGCCGCTGGACGACGCGGAGGACTATGCCGCTCGGGTGCCCGGTGCGGATGCCCCGATCGATCCCGCTGCCCTGCAGGGCGGCGCCTACACCAGCGCCGAGTATTCTCTGCGGCACGTCGTAGTGTCCCCTCCGCCCTCCTCGTAACGGCGCAGGGTCCGGCTCGGGCGTCACTGCTCCGGGTTCAGCTCGGCCCCCGTCTGCAGATAGATCAGCGCCGTCGGTGTGGCGACCTCCCAGGGTTCGTCGACGGCGATCTCCTCGCCCGGCCGGTCGAGGGCGTCGCCGATCAGGTCCTCGATCGGCGGGTACGGGTTGGTGCCGTCCCGCCAGGGCCGCGGGGTGAGCGCCGGGATCTGCGAGGTCTCCAGGTACGTCCCGACCACGTGCTCGTAGCCGGCGCGGACCGGCACCGTCACCCGGGCGGCCCCGGCCTGGAGGAACGCCTCATGGACGGGGTCCGAGCTGGTCCGGGTCCGCAGGGTGGCCCAACGCTCCCGACCCGCCCACTGGTACGGGTAGAACAGGTAGACCATGTTCTCCCACTCGAAGAGGTCCTCGCCGAACTGGATCTGGTCGGCCTCCACGGTGGTCTCCAGGCGGTCGATGCGGGGCGCGTCATCGGCGGGGAAGGTCAGGCCACCGAACTGGTCGAACTCGTGGCCGAAGAGCACGGACTGGCAGGCCCGCTTCAGTTCGAGCTGTTCGACCCGCCGGTTCGTCTCGGGGGCCTGCTCGGAACGGTACACGGCTCGGGCCAGTCGAAGGCGTTGGTCGTTGTCGTACGCCGTCAACTGCGCCAGATAGCTCGCGCGGATCGTCTCGTACGCGCGCAGCCGCCACGCCTCGTACGCGGCGTCGGTGCGTTCGCAGCGCACCCGCACCACGACGGTGAGGCCGCCACGCTGGTCGGCGCTGATCCCGATGGGCAACGGCCCGGGGAGTACGTGGTCCAGCCCGACGAGCATCTGCCCGTCACCGCCGTCGCTGGAGCTGACGCGGCGCTCCCCGATCGCGATCTGCACGGCCTGGGGCGGGCTGCCCTCCTCGGCGGTGTACTCGCCGTCCTCCAGTCCCCAGGTCGTGGTCACGTACGCCTCGGTGGCCTCGTAGCCGCCCGGCACCAGCACCTCGGCGACGTAGGCGCTGTAGCCCCACTCGGGTTGGGACTTGTCCGTGGAGTTCTGGGAGTAGTCGAATGGCCGGGCCGGCGGGTCGGCGAACGTCATGGTGGCGGACACCACCGGCTCGGGCGGGGGTTCGACGCCGACGACGTCCCAGCGTGCGGCCTTGTCGGCGTAGTTCTCCTCGTTGAGGTCGGCGACGTCGAGGAACCATCCGGCCGGCTTGGCGACCGCACCGTCGTCGCTGGTCTGCTGCGCCAGGTAGACGAGCACGGCGGCCGGCTCCGGCACGACGAACTGGAGCAGCAGCCGCTCCCCGTAGTTGTAAACCTGGGCCTGGTCGACCTTGGTGAGCCAGCGGTAGATGCCGGCGATGTTCGCCGAACCACCGGCGTTGTCGAACCGGTGCTCGTTGGTCTCGGTCACCCGGGTCGTACTGGTGCTGGTGCGGCGTTCGGAAGCCTCGCTGCGCAACAGTTCCGAGGCCCGTTCGGTGAGGGTCTTGGAGTACGACACGGCCGAGCTCATGCTGCTGGCGGTGGTCGTGGACCGGTCGGCGTTGATGTCGACGCCGGCCTGCACCGGCCCGAAGCCACCGGAGACGTTGACGCCCAGCGACATCGAGCTGGTCTGGGTCGCCGCCGTGGTGAGCGCGCGGTCGAGGCTGTTCTGTTCGGTGGTCTCCAACTCCTGGGTGGTCTCGGCGATCGACTGGGTCGACGTGGTGACCGACTCCCGGGTGCTGGTGTCGACCACGTGGGTGCGGCCGCGTACCTCGCTGGCCAGCACGTTCTCGACGTGCGAGATCTCACCGAGGTCGTAGCGCAGATGCGTGGTGCGGATGACCATCAGGTCACCGCGGCCGGCGACCCGGGCCTGCGCGCTCAGCACCGGTACGCGGGGCGGGACGTACTCGATGTCGTCGCCGATGTCGATGGGGCCGCCCTCGACCAGCCGCCCCGACTCCGGCGGGTTGGCCCGCCGGTCCACACGGCGGCGGGCTGCCTCGCGTTCGCTGGCGAAGAGCTTGCCGAGGGTACGCAGCTTGGCGGTCGCCGGCGCGCCGAGTTCTCCTGCGGCGCGGGAGGTCGCCTCGATGGCCGGGCCGAGGTCCGGGAAGTTCGCTGCCTGTAGGTCGGCGAGCGTCGGATCCGGGTGGCCGGTGGCGCGTGCCCGGGTGAGCAGGCGCGCGGTGTGGATGGCCAGGTCGGCGAATTGCTGGGCGACCGCGACGTCGGCGTCGAGCTGCGGGGCCGGCTTCGGCGCGGGCGGCAGTTCCAGGTCGCGGCCACCGATCAGCCGGCGGACCAGGCACGCGTCCTCGGCGTTGGTGAGGGCGAGACGGATCAGCGTGATGCCCCGCAACACGCGTAGGAGGACGGTCGACGCCGCGCCGCGCGGTCGGCCCAGGAACCGGCCGAGGGCGGTCATGTCCACGGTCCAGCGGGTGAGGGCGGCCACCGCGCCGCCGAACTGTTCCGGGGTCACCCGCCGCTCGGCCATCCACTCGCTGAGAACGCGGCGCAGCTTCCCGACCGTGAGGTACGAGTCGAGCGCGGCGCGCCGCAGCAGCGTCATGGCCAGCCGTCCGAGGTCCTCGAGGCGGTCGTCCTGTTCCTTGCGTCGGGCGGCGTACAACGCCTGGGCCTGCTCGACGTCGCGGCTGGCCAGCGCGTCGCGGACCGGTGGCGACCAGTCGTCGCGGAAGTCCAGCACCGCCTTGATGATCTTCGGTCCGGTGGTGCAGGTGCCGTCCTCGGTGTCGGCGGGGTCGCCCGCGCGACGCAGTTGCACGAAACGGAGCGTGGCCTCGGGCGTTGCCGGCATGGTCGGTCCTCCAGTCAAAGGTGGGGCAGGTGCAGGGCGGTCGGCATGCCGTAGCCGTCGACGTGGCTGTTGAGCCGTTGCACGAGGTGGTTCCAGGCCGCGGTCGCCTGCGGTGTCGAGGCCAGGGCGCTCTGCCACTCGTCGTCGTGCAGCGCGGCCATGAGGTCGGCCAGGGTGCGCTGGTCGAACGCGATGAGCGGCTCGGTCGCCCGGGCGGAGTCGGTCAGCGGAAACGGCTCCAGGGTGGCGCCGAACTCCGAGGTGAAATCCTGTGCGCGCGCCGCGAAGTCGTACTTGGCCTCTTCCGCGACGCTCGGGACCAGACGGTTGCCCCAGCGGTCGACCCGGGTGATGCCGCCCATCATGCGTCCGGCGTAGAGGTCGGTCTTCGCGTGGTCCGGTGGGGAGAGCAGGTGCAGGTTGCCCGGTTCGGACGCCCCGGTCAGCATGGACAGCCGGCTGCTCCAAAAGCTTTCGTCGAGGTTGCGGCGCAGCGTCCGGGCCCAGCGCTGCATCTCCCTGATGAACCGTTGGGGTCGCGCGTGCTCCCACTCGTACACGCGGATGGCGACGTTTCGCGCCGACGGAAGCGCCATCGCGGTCTCGAACAGCTCGTCCCGCGACAGCCGGTAGTACGGATCACGGCCGTAGCGGCTGCGCAGGTCCGTCGGGTTGCCGCGTGGCACGGCCGTACTCCGGCCATGGTGGTCCCACAACCGTTGGAGTTCGTCGTTGTCGGCGGTGAGGATCCGCTCGTCCTCCAGCCGGGCCGCCAGCTCCCACCGCGCCTGCGCGACGGTTCGCGCGCTGGGTGGCCCCTTGTCGTACGAGAATCGGTAGATCGGGGCGTCCCCGCTGGAGATCATGTGCGCGATCTGCACCTCGGACAGCAACAGGTCGGGGTCGTAGTCCCAGGCGTGCAGCTCGTCGACGCTGCGGACCCGTAGCTCCCGGAAGAGCTCCGGTCCCCGCGCGGTCAGCGGTATCTCCCGGTCCCAGACCCGTGACGCCAGCACCACGCCGATCGAGCGGTGACCGCGGGCGGTGACCACGGGACCGTACGCCGGGTAGCGCAGGCCCGGGTTGACCGGAGCGTTCATCGGGGTGACGTTCAGGTCGTCGGGCAGCTCGACGTGATAGCCCTCGTGGTACCGGTAGGAGCCGTACGACACGCCGCCGTCGTACGGTGTCGAGACCGTCCGGAAGTCGGCGTAGGCGCGCCGCAACGCGTCGACGTAGCGCGCGGGATCGGACGTACGCAGCAGCGTCGCGGACGCCTCGCCGAGCAGCGCGTCGACGACACCGGCCAGCAGCGAGCCGTGTTCACCTCTGGCCAGGAAACCCTCCATCGTCAGGTCTGGGGAGTCCCGGCGCGCCGCCTCGAAGGCGTGCTGCAGGAAGCCCGACCGGAGACAGACGCCGGAACGGTCGATGAGTTGCCCGGGGTCGCGCAGAAAGGCGACGGGCACGCCGTCCCTCGGCAGAAGTGCCCGTGCCTGCGGGGTCATGCGCTCCAGTTGGCCCAGCAGTGCGAGCCGCTCCGGTACGGACAGGCCAGCGTTGGTCGGCGGACGCGCCATCAGGGGCCTCCCTCGACGCGTTCGATCAGTGAACGGGCCAGCGTCGCGTCGTCGGGTACCACGGCCTCGGCCGCCTCCCGCAGTCGCCGCGTCGGATCGTCGCCGAGGGTGGTGACCCGCCGGCTGGACGCGAGCAGTGAGCCGACCGCGCGTTCGGCGACCTCGGGCAGCAGTACGCCGCCGAGCGTGATCGCCGCCTCGAGGCCGCCCATCGGCGCGCCGTAGAGGTCCTTCCCCGTCAGCACGTACGAGGCCACACTGCCCAGGTCACGCAGGTCGTACGCGACCTGAAGCGGCGGGAACGGCACGAACTCGCCGACCGCGACCGCGATGTGGACGATCTCCTCGATCGTCGCGGGCCGTGCCTCCAGACGCGCCCCGGCCTCGACCTCGCCGTCGGCGATCACCAGCGGCACGTCGTCGACGTGCCGGACGACCTGCTCGCGATACTCGACGACGCCGTCGAGGTCGGACTCGCCGGCCGCCCCGAGGGGCAGGTCCACGGTGACCCGCACGTTCTCGGTGCGGACCACGCTCAGCCGGAAGCACGGCGCGAACGTCGCGGTCTCGCCGGGCGGCTCAACCGACACCTCGCCGTCCGGGTCCAGGAAGTCGAGTCGGTAGGCGAAGCGGTCCTCTCCGCTCGCCGGGTCGACGCGGATGCGGATCGGCAGCGGCGCGGTCTCCGGCAGCCCGCCGAGCCACTGGACGTACGTGTCGAGCAGGCTCATCAGCATCGCGAACACGACGTCGTCGACGGCCTTCGCCGCCTCGACCAGCCAGGTCGGCTGCCAACCCCACGGGGTGCCCCGGGGCAGCCGGCGCAGGTCCGGCTTCAGCAACACCAGGTCGACGCCGTCCGGGCAGGTCTGCTGCACCGCCACGGGTCGCGGCTCGTCGCGGGCACCGTTCAGAGCCACGGCGTTCGCGACGATGTCCGGCTCCGCCAGGGGTACGGGCCGCAGCGGCGCGCCAAGCGGCGGCAGCGTCCGCGCGGAACGATGCCGCTCGAACTCGAAGGCGAGTGTCTGGTCGCAGGTGACAGTGCCGTCACCCGGTCGATAGGCCGCCCGGACGACGCTCAGGGCGGTGTCGCCGAGCAGCGGTCGCTGCGCGAACGTGACACCGGGTGCCGCGGCGACCCGCAGCGCCATCGCACTCCAGTGGAAGATCGCCGAGCAGTCCGTCGCCGGGTCGCTGCCCGCCGGCGCGTCGGTGATGCCGAATCCCCGTGCGGGCGCGAACGCGTAGCCGAAGGCGAGTGGCTCGTACTCGACCGGGTCGCGGCCCGACGAAAACGTGACGGTCTCCGCGGCGCCCCGGATCGGGTGCTCGACGGCCAGGTCGAACGCCAGCGGTCGCGCGGTCGCGAAGTCCAGCACGGTCGCGGCGGAGGCGTCGATCGGCCGGCCCAGCGCGGCGGCCGTCGCCACCTCGTAGTACCAGCCGGGCAGGTAGACGACGGAGAGGTTCTCCGGGTCGAGGTATCGCACGTGCAGCACGTTGCTGAGGGCGTCGACGCAGACGAACACCGGGCTGACCGGTGACCCGCGGCAGAGCTCACGCCAACGACCGCCCACGTGGTCCGGAGCGTCCACCGCCAGCCAGACGTCCTCCAGCAGGCCGCTCAGGTGCCGTACCGCGGCACCGGCGGCCGCGAGGCTGGCGGCGTCTCCCATGGCGGGAGGCTAGCGGGGATCGACGGTCAACACTGTCACCCATGCGCCAGCCGTCGGTTAGGCGTCGGTGTCGGGCAGGTCCTCGGGCTCGGCGACCCAGCCGGAGAAGACCGTCACCCCGTGCCACGGGCCGGTGCCGCCGTCGGCCCGCGTGTCGGTGGCGACCGCCACCACCGCGTACGGGTGGCCGAAGCGCAGCTCGGCGGTGCGGGCGACGCTCTCCGGCGGCATGCCGGTCACCCCGAACGAACCGGTCACCGCCGCCGCCTCGAAGCCGTACCGGCCGAACCGGGCCATCGCTGCCTGCCGCGCCTCGAAGTCCTGCACCGGCAGTGCCAGCGCCCTCGCCACCGTCGCGGAGGCGGCCCGGAGGCCCAGCGCCGGATCGGTCAGGTCGTGCTCGCTGCGGGCCGACCAGCAGGGCAGTAGCGCGGCGTACCGCTCCTCGCGGCCGAAGGACCGCGACCGCACCTCCCGCACGGTCCACAGTGGCGCGGCGCCGAGCGGGAGGTCGAACAGGGAACGGCGGCCCGCCGGTCTCGTGCTGTCGGCGACGCCGGCGCTGAGCTGGTACGCGGCGGCCAGCACGTCGGCCGGTGACACGTGCGGCTCGGCGGCCACCGAGAGGACCACCAGCCCCGGGCCATCGGCGCGTCGGGCCGGCGCGGCGTGCATGATCACGTCGCCGGCCCGCTCGGTCGTCACGATGGCGCACCCGTGACCGCGCTGCGGGCTGCGGAGCACCCGGCGTAGCTGGCCGGCCCAGGCGCTGTCGGCGCCGAGCGCGCTGGCATCGGCGACCTCGAACGGGTCGGCCCAGGAGATCCGGGTGGCGAGTGCGCTGGCCAGGGCGAGCACCACGTCCGGCCCGATCTGGAGCGGGAACTTCTCGATCAACCCATGGGTGTGCTCGCGGGCCCAGGCGTCCAGGCCGGCCTGGTCGGGCAGCGCGCCGACCTCGGTGCTCGTGGGCAGCGCGGCCCGCCACTCGGTCGGCCCGCCGTCGCCCTGGCCGGGTCGGTGCCAGAGCGCGGTGGCGGACGCGACCAGGGGATGTGGCGCGTCCAGCAGCGCGTGCGCGGCGTCGGCGGCGCTGGCCAGATCGGTGCCCAGGGCCTGCGCCAACTCCTCGGCCACGGTGGGGGCCAGCCCGCCCGGGTCGGTCGCCGTCGTGGCGCAGAGCGCGAGCAGCAGCCAGGCGCCGAGCGGGGAGGCGATGTGGTGCTGGTCGCCGATCGTGGCGTGCAGTTTCTCGGCGTACGCGGACAGCGCCCCGTGCAGGTCGGTCGTCATGCCCCCACTCTGCCCGGCCGCGCCCGACCCGGCATCCTCGCGGGCCCGGCTCACGACCACAGCTCGAACGGCTCGTCGATCTCCTCACCGGCCAGGAACGGCGTGATGAGCTGGGGGAGTTGCCCGGGATAGAAGCGTTCCCGACTGGCCACCACCTCCGCGAGGGGCCACCAGCGGAAGCCGAAGTAGTCCTCCCGCTCGTAGTCGAGGCGGTACGTCTCGTCCACGTCCGGACCCGGTCCGGTCAGCCGTACCGCGACGATCACCTCGTCCTGCACGTGGCGTAGCTGACGGTGCAGGAAGCTCGCCCGTCGTCGCCAGGTCGGCGGACCCACCTCGTCGGCGGTGACCACCAGGCCGGTCTCCTCGCGCAGCTCACGCACGGCGGTGTCGCGGTAGGTCTCCCCGGGGTCCATGCCGCCGCCGGGCAGCTCCCACCAGGTGCCCAGCCGAGGGTGGTCCGGGTCCTGGGTGTGGAACAGCAGGACGCGATCGGCGGCGTCGCGGACCACGACCCGCACCGCGCGCCGCTCCAGGATCGGCAGGTCGACGGGCAGCTCGGTCATGGGGACAGTCTGCCGCAGCCGCCGCCCGCTCCGGTGGCCGCCAAGCGACGGGTAGGCTGCCCGCCGTGGCTGGTCTGTTGAGGAACGTGGCGGCACGCATCTCCCGAGTGGGCGCGGTGATCCCGTCGCCCCGGCGATCCGGGCCGAGCCCGGCGCAGGTGGCGCGACGCCGCCAGGTGAGCGCGTTGCAGCGGCGGGAGTTGACCTACGCTCCGGAGAAGGACGGCCAAGCCGACCCGGGGGAGATCGTCTGGACCTGGGTGCCGTACGAGGACGACCCCCGGCAGGGCAAGGACCGCCCGGTGCTGGTCGTGGGGCGGCACAGCCGGACTCTGTTCGGGCTGATGCTGTCGAGCCAGAGCGAGCGCCAGGGGCAGCGGCACTGGTTCGCGCTCGGGCCCGGCGAGTGGGACCGGGACAACCGGCCGAGCTGGGTCCGTCTGGACCGGGTGCTCACCATGCGCGAGGACAGCATCCGCCGCGAGGGCGCGGTCCTGGACCGGCCCCGGTTCGACCGTATCGGGCAGGCGCTGCGCACCGGCTACGGCTGGCGCTGACCGTCGCGCTGAGCTGCCGAACCGGTCATTCGCGGCTGGGCCCGACGGCGGCGCTCCGCGCGTCCGGTGGCGGGTACGGCTGCTCGGCGAGCAGCCGTGCCAGGTGCGCGCTGTTGAGCGCCAGCGCCTTCGTGGTGCGGCCGGTGGTGTCGGGCTTCGGGCCGGCGTCCCGGTAGTCCAGTGTGTGCAGCGCCTCGCCCACCCAGTAGGTGGCACCGGCGGCGGCGAGGGTGAACCCGACCTCGCTGAGTGCCTGCTGCACTTGGCCGACGGTGTGGTGCGCGCCGTCCTCGTTGCCGACGACGGCGACGCCGGCGACCTTGCCGTAGGTGAGGAGCCGGCCCTCGGCATCGGTCTCGGAGAGTTCGGCGTCGAGGCGTTCGAGGACCATCTTGCACACGCTGGACGGCTGACCGAGCCAGATCGGCGTGGCGATGATGAGGATCTGGGCTGCCAGCAGCTTGGCGCGGATCGCCGGCCACCCGTCCCCACCGCCCTCGTCCGTCGACACCCCGAACCGCACGTCGTGGTCGACCACCCGGACCAGTTCGCCGTCCACGCCCTGTTCGGCCAGTTCGGCGAGCACCTCCCGAGCGAGCTGCTCGGAGCTGGACGGGGCCGGCGACGGCTTGAGGGTGCAGTTGAGCACGAGGGCCCTGATGCTCGCCACGGTGGTTCCTCTCCGGCGCTGTTCGGGACTGACCGGGCTTCCATACCCCCACACCACCGTGCGACACCTGACGGCCTTCGACCCGACTCGCTTGACGCAGGCACCGTGGGCTGTATATTCAACCTATCGGTTGATAAGCCAGATGGTTGAGAGCTACTGATGACAGCAGATCCGGTCAGCACCGTGTTCGCCGCACTCGCCGATCCGACCCGGCGGGCCATCCTGGCCCGGCTGGCGGCTGGCGAGGCGACGGTCAACGAGCTGGCGGAGCCGTTCCCGATCAGCCTGCAGGCGATCTCCAAGCACCTCAACGTGCTGGAGCGGGCCGGGCTGGTGGTGCGGACCCGTGAGGCGCAGTGGCGTCGGTGCCGTCTCGAGCCGGCGCCGCTGCGCACGGTCGCCGAATGGGTCGACCAGTACCGACGGCTCTGGGACGACCGTTACGACACGTTGGACGACTACCTACGCGACCTGAAGGGAAAACAGCCATGAGCAACCCCCGCGACCTCGTCGTCGACCTCCCGTCCGACCGGGAAATCACCATGACCCGGTCCTTCGCCGCCCCGCGCGAGCTGGTCTACGCCGCGCACACCCGGGCCGAGCACCTCAAGCACTGGTGGGGTCGGGGCAACCCGCTGGACGTCGAGATCGACTTCCGGGAGGGCGGCCACTACCGCTACGTCGAGCACGCCGACGACGGCAACGACTACGCCTTCCGCGGCGAGTTCCGGGAGATCGTCGTGCCGGAGCGGATCGTGCAGACCTTCGAGTTCGAGGGCATGCCGGGCCAGGTGGCCGTGGAGACGCTGGTCTTCACCGAGCACGACGGCCGCACCACCGTCACCGGCACCACCCGTTTCGACACCACCGAGCAGCGCGACGGCATGGCCGACTCCGGCATGGCGCAGGGCGCCGCCGAGTCGTACGCCGCGCTGGACCGGCACCTGGCCACACTGCGCTGACCCGGTGGGCCGGGCGCCGCGCACGGTGGCGCCCGGCCCGCCGAAAAACCGTTGAGGCGTACACCTACCCACTGGCACGGTGTCGTGATGCTCCGGGACATGCCGTCGCAGGTGGTTCGGTGGGTCCGTGTCGACTTCGGCCTCGATCTGACCACGCTGGACGAGGTGACCCACGGCGCCGACCAGCACGCCCGACTGTGGCTCGGGCAGACCGCCGATGGCACCCGTTACGCGGTGAAGCTGAGTGGCGGCGGCACTCCGGCCGGGTTGGTCGTCACGGCGTACCTGGCCGGGCAGGGGGTGCCCGGCGTCCCCGCTCCGCTGTGTACGCAGGACGGGCGGTTGTCCGGCGACCGTGACGGCCGTCGACTCTCGGTGGTGCCGTGGGTCTCCGACGAGCGGGCGCTCGACGGCCCGATGACCGACGCGCACTGGCGCGCGTACGGCGAGGTGCTGGCCGCCGTCCACGCGCTGCCGGTGTCCGAGGAGTTGGCAGGGCTGCTGCCACCGGGCGGTGCCGCGTACCCGTCGATCGTGGCGGCGACCCGCGCGTTGGCCGAGCGGCTGCGCGACCCGGCCCCGGCCGACCCGGCCGGTCCGCTCGTCGCCGAGCTGGCGGCGGCCTGGTCCGCGGTGACCGACGCGGTGGCCCTGCTGACTCGTCAGGTGGAGCGCCTGGCAACCGACGAGCGCCTGTGGGCCGGGCCGGTGGTGGTCTGCCACGGCGACCCGCACCTGGGCAACCTGCTGTTGGGCCCGAACGGGCAGGTCTGGCTGATCGACTGGGACGACGCGGTGCTCGCCCCACCCGAGTGTGACCTGATGTTCCTCCTCGGCGGGGTGCTCGCCTTCGCGCCGATCACCGCCGAGCAGCAGCGGGCCGCCCTCGCCGGCTACGGGCAGGTCGACGTCGACCCGGCCCGTCTGGCCTGGTTCCTCGCGGTCCGCGCGCTCGATGACCTCAGCGACTGGACCCGCCAGGCGTTGGACACCGGCGCGGCCGCGGCCGACCGGGTCCGGGCGGCACGGATCGTGCGGGGGCTGGTGTCGCCGGTCGGCCTGGTCACCCTCGCCGACGTGGCGCTACGGGGTCTCGACGGCTGAGGCGCGCTCAGTACTCCGCCAGGCCGGCGCTGTCGACCAACTGGCGGGGCGATCGGGCGGTGCCCAGACTCTTGGCCTGGTACATGGCCGCGTCGGCGCGGCCGAGTGCCTCGGTGAGCTGGCCCGGCCCGGTCACCGGGGCGAGCCCGACGGAGGCGGTCACCCGGACGCTGCGCCCGCCCAGCGGAATGGGGGAGGCGACGGTTTCGCTGAGCCGCCGGGTGGCGTGCTCGATCCAGCGCCGGTCGATGGTCGGGCTGGCGAGCAGCCCGGCGAACTCGTCCCCGCCGAGGCGAGCGACAAGGTTGTCACCGGCGAAACCGGCCAGCCGCTCGGCCACACTGATCAGAACCTTGTCGCCGGCGGCATGCCCGTACCGGTCGTTGATCTGCTTGAAGTCGTCGAGGTCGAGCACGACGGCGATCAGCGGCTGCCCCGCCGCGTCGGTGAGCAGGGTGGCCGCGAGGCGGTAGAAGGCGCGCCGGTTGGGCAGCCCGGTGAGAGGGTCGTGACTGGCGGCGTGCCGCTCGGCGGCGAGCTCGGCCTGGAGGTGACCGATCTCGGCCTCGGCGCGGACCGCTCGGCGGCGCAGTTGCCAGCCCGAGAGCAGCGCGCCCGCGGCGCAGATGCCGGAGGCGACGCTCATCGGATCTGGCACGAGCCCTCCCATCGCCGTCACCGCCTCCAGCCTTCGGCCGGCGCGGCGCGCACGCCGCGTCGGGCCCAGTTTTGCCTGATGGTTGCCCCATTCGGGGTAACGCAACGTGAACGGATGGGTACCGTGCACGTGCGTTATCATGCTCGACGTGCGGTGCAGATGCAATAGCAAATGCACGTGCAGCACTGGCCGATATCGATACCGCACCCCTCGCCGTCACCGCTCCTCCTGGGGACACCGGCGGGTTCGTGAACAGAAGGACGCCCTCATGCAGCCGCCACCGAATGGCGTTCCGATCCATGAGCTGCCCCCGTTGAGCTGGCAGAAAAGTCGTCGCAGCAACCCCAGCGGCAACTGCGTGGAGCTCGCCGAGCTGCCCGGCGGCGCCGGTATCGCGGTCCGCAACTCGCGGCACCCGGAGGGTCCGGCGTTGATCTACACAGTGGACGAGATCACCGCCTTCGTGCTCGGCGCGCGCGACGGCGACTTCGACCACCTCATCAACTGAGCGTTGCCGGAGGAATGTCCCGCCGACGGGACTGAATAACCCGCGCGGAGGAGTTCACCTCACTGTCGGTCCATGGCATGCTTACGCGTCGGTCGGGTGGGGCACCCGACCACCAGGGGTCGGTATCCGGAGGTCCGCACGTGACGATGGTTCCCGCCGAGGGCGGCCCGACAACCGGGCCCACCGTGCTGCGCATGCTGCTCGGCGCCCAACTGCGCCGCCTGCGGGAGTCCAGTGGGGTGACCCGGGAGGGCGCCGGCTGGGAGATCCGCGCCTCCGAGTCCAAGATCAGCCGCATGGAGCTGGGCCGGGTCGGCTTCAAGGAACGCGATGTCGCGGACCTGCTCACGCTCTACGGCGTCACCGAGGAGCAGGAGCGTGACGCGCTGCTCAAGCTCGCCCGGGACGCCAACAGCCCCGGCTGGTGGCACCGGTACGGCGACGTGTTGCCCAGTTGGTTCCAGTCCTACCTGGGCCTGGAGGCCGCGGCCGCGCTGATCCGCAGCTACGAGGTGCAGTTCGTCCCCGGCCTCTTGCAGACCCGGGAGTACGCCCGCGCCGTCGTGCTGCTCGGGCACGGCGCGGCCGACCCGGCCGAGATCGACCGTCGGGTCGCCCTGCGGATGCAGCGTCAGCAACTGCTCCACCGCCAGCACCCGCCGCTGCTCTGGGCCGTGGTGGACGAGGCCGTGCTGCGCCGCCCGATCGGCGGTGTCGAGGTGATGCGCGGCCAACTGACCGCGCTCATCGAGGCGACGAAGTCGGCGACGATCCGGCTCCAGGTCATCCCGTTCGCCGCCGGTGGCCACGCCGCCGCCGGTGGAGCGTTCACGATCCTGCGTTTCGGCGATCAGGAGCTGCCCGACATCGTCTACATCGAACAGCTCACCAGCGCGATCTACCTCGACAAGCGCGACGACCTGGATTATTACGCGGTGGCCATGGAACGGCTCTGCGTCGAGGCCGAGCCGCCGGAGCGTACGCCGGAGATCCTCGGTCGGATCCTGGACGACCTCTACGCCTGACGGGCCCACCTCGGGGCAACGCCCCGGGCCGGCGTGGCCTTAGCATGGTCCACGACTGACGACTGTGGACGCACGCTCGTGGAGGCAGCCTTGACCACCGACGCTCCGGGCTCGACGGCCAGCTCCCCGAGTGATCGGATCGACTCGTCGGTCCCGCACCCGGCCCGCCGCTACAACTACTGGCTGGGCGGCAAGGACAACTTCCAGGCCGACCGGGAGTCCGGCGACGCGATGGCGGCAGCCTTCCCGACCATCCGCACGGCGGCCCTGGAGAATCGTCGCTTCCTCCAGCGGGCCGTGGGCTACCTGGCCCGCGAGGCCGGCATTCGGCAGTTCCTCGACATCGGCACGGGCATCCCGACCGCCGACAACACCCACGAGGTCGCCCAGGCCGTCGCACCGGAGTCCCGGGTGGTCTATGTCGACAACGACCCCATCGTGCTGGCGCACGCCCGGGCGCTGCTGACCAGCTCGCCGGAGGGCGCCACCTCCTACATCGACGCCGACCTGCGCGACCCGGAGCAGATCCTCACCCACCCGGACCTGCTGCGCACCCTCGACCTGTCTCAGCCGGTCGCGCTCATGTTGGTGGCGGTCCTGCACTTCGTGCCCGACGGCGACGACCCGTACGCGCTGGTGCGCAAGCTGCTCGACGCGCTGCCGGCGGGCAGTTACCTGGCCGCCTCGCACGCCACGCACGACTACCTGCCTCCAGAGGTCGCCGCGGAGGCGAAGGTGGCGGCCAAGGGCGGTAGCCCGCACGGCCTGATCAACCTGCGCACCCGGGCCGAGTTCACCGGCTTCTTCGCGGATCTCGACGTGGTCGAGCCGGGCATCACCTCGGTCGCCGAGTGGCGGGCCGAGGGCGAGCCGCAGCCGCGTCCCTCGGTGGTCGAGGTGAGCATGTACGGCGCGGTCGCCCGCCTGCCCTGATCCGTTCGTCGAGGCCGGGCGGCACTCTTCAGCATTGGCATTGACCGACGCCGAGCTGTCCGGCTAGTCTCTGTATCGATCCAGTCTGAATCGATGCAGAGAGGTGCGGATGAAGCCGACCCTGCAAGCTGTGGCGGACGCCGTGGGCGTCTCTCGCAGCACCGTGTCCAACGCCTACAGCCGCCCCGACCAGCTCTCCGCCGCGCTGCGCGGCCGGATCCTGGACGCCGCCCGGCAGCTCGGCTACCCCGGCCCCAACCCGACCGCCCGCTCACTGCGCCGTGGTTTCGTCGGCTCGATCGGGGTCCTGTTCACCTCGCAACTGTCGTACGCCTTCACCGACCCGTTCGCGGTCCGCTTCCTCGCCGGCGTGGGCGCCGCGGCCGAGCGGCACGGCACCAGCATGCTGCTGGTGCCGCTGCCACAGGGAGCGACCGACGCTCGGCGGGCGGTGGAGAATGCCGCCGTCGACGGCTTCTGCGTCTACTGCGTCGCCGACGAGGAATGGGCGCTGGAGGTGATCCGGGACCGCGGTCTGCCCTACGTCAGCACGGCGGCCCGCGACGACGCCGGCCCCGACGAGCGGTTCGTCGGCATCGACGAGCGGGCCGCGGCCCGCGGTGTCGCCGCGCACGTCGCCGGTCTCGGTCACCGCCGGGTCGCCCTGCTCGCCGACTCCGTGCTGCCCGACGCGCCGGCCGGCCCGCTCACCCTGTCCGGCGTCGGCCAGGTGCCCCACCCGACCACCCACGGCCGGCTCGCCGGGTTCGCCGACGCGTTCGCCGAGGTCGGCGTCGACTGGGCCGAGTTGATCCTGCTCAACGCCCCGGGCAACAGCCGTCAGGCCGGAGCCGCGGCCGTCGCCGGGCTGTTCGACCGGCCCGCGCCGCCCACTGCCGTGCTGGCCGGCTCCGACGTGCTCGCCCTCGGCGTCCTGGACGCGCTGGCCGAGAGGCCGGCCGGCGACCGCCCGCCGATCTCGGTGACCGGCTTCGACGACATCCCCGAGGCCGCTGTGGCCGGCCTCACCACCGTCCGGCAACCCGCCGAAGAGAAGGGCCGGATCGCCGCCGAGCTGTTGCTCGACCCGCCAGCGGACGTCGCGGCCGGTCATGTGCTGCTGCCCACCGCACTCGTCGTCCGGGCTTCCACCGGACCTGTCCCGAGGAGTTGACCATGGAACATTCGACCGGTTACCTCGCCGCCCTCGACGCGGTGAACCGACACGTCAACTCGGCCCGACCGGACGCTCCGGTCCAGGTCGAGCGGGTCCGCCCTGCGCTGCTCAACCCGACCCGGCAGGCCACCGCCGGCATCCTGCGCCGCCTCGCCGACCGGATCCAGCCTCGACCACTGCCCACCGCCACCCGCTGCTCCTGACCGAACCGCCGGGCCGGGCCGACCGCCGGCGCAGCCCGGTGTCCGGGCCCCCGTCACCTGCACGACCGGCCATTTCGGTACGCAGGGGAGGAGTGGGCCCGGACCGGGCGGCGCGGGTGGTCGGTACGGGATCGGCCAGGCAAACTGGGTAGGCCATGTCTCCGTTCACCCCCACTCTCCGTCTCCACGACCGCTACGTACTGCACGAGCGGATCGGTCTCGGTGGCATGTCCGAGGTCTGGCGGGCCGACGACGAGGTGCTCGGTCGCCCGGTCGCGGTCAAGGTGCTCGCCGGGCAGCTCGCCGCCGACCCACAGCTGCGGGCCACCATCCAGCGCGAGGCCCGCGCGGCCGCCCGGCTGACCCACCCGCACGTCACCCAGGTGTACGACTACGCCGAGGCGACCCTGGCCGGCGGCGCGGTGGTCCCATACCTGGTGATGGAGCTGGTCGAGGGGCACAACCTGGCTGACCGGCTGCGCAACGGGCCCCTGCCCTGGCCGGAGGCGGTCCGGGTGGCCGGCCAGATCGCCGCCGCGCTGGCCGCCGCCCACCGGATCGGCGTCGTGCACCGCGACGTCAAGCCGGGCAACGTCATGCTCACCGACACCGGCGCCAAGGTGCTCGACTTCGGTATCGCCGCGCTCGGTGGCCCGCATCACCCGCTCGCCGGGGAGACCGGCGAGCCGCTGATGGGTACGCCGGCCTACTTCGCCCCGGAGCGGCTGGCCGCCGGGCCGCCCAACCCGGCCAGCGACGTGTACGCCCTCGGCGCGCTGCTCTACCGCACGCTCACCGGCCGGGCGCCGCTGCCCGTGCAGAGCTGGGAGGACGCGCTGGAGGTGCACCGACGGGGCACCCCGGTGGAGCCGCTGCGGGTGTCCGGCCTGCCGGCCGATATCGCCGAACTGACCATCGCCTGCCTGGCCGCCGACCCGGCCCGTCGGCCGACGGCGGCGCAGCTGGCCACCCGCTTCGGCGCGGGCCAGCCGGTCGAGCCGCCCACCGAGCTGCTGCGCATCCTGCCGCCCGCCCACGCGGCCCACCCGCCGACCCTGATCGACCGCTCGGCCGCCCGCCCGTCGCTCACACCGGAGCGCCCCGTACCACGTCGTCACCGGTCGCGGCGACCCCTCGCCGTGCTGGTCGCGGCCGGCCTGGCGGCGCTGATCGGCGTCGGCGCGCTGCTCGCCCAGGGCCTCTACTCGCCCGACTCCTCGCAGGTCGCCGGCCCGTCACCGACCACCGCCCCGACGCCGTCACCGTCCAGGCAGTCGCCGACACCCGCAGCACCGTCCTCCCCGCCGGCGCCCGCCAACAGCAGCGCGGTGCCCCCGACCGTCGGTCAACAGGTGCCGGTCAGCCTGCGGCAGTTGACCAGCGAGTTCGCCGCGGTGCTCGCCGAGGCGCAGTCGCGTGGCACCGTCGACCGGAAGACCGCCGAGGACCTGCGCGACGACCTGGCCGACGCGACCCGCCGTTCGAGGGATCGCGCCAAGCGCGTCGCCGACCTGCGGGAACGCATCGCCGAATTGGCGGACCGGCGTCGGCTGCCGGCGCAGACGGCCGCCCAGCTCGACGCGCTGCTCCGCCAGTCCGATGCTTTTTCGGACGACCGCACCGACCGCTGACTGAGCCGTCAGTCGCGCTGGCATGATGTTCCGATGCGGACACGGCTGGTCTTCGTACGACATGGCGAGTCTGTTCATCAGGTCGAGGGGTTCGTGGGCGGCCCACACGGCTGCCGGGGCCTGACCGACCTGGGCCGGGACCAGGCACGCAAGCTGGCGGGTCGGCTAGCCGTCCGCTTCGCGGCCGACCGTCCGGAGGCGGTCTACTCGTCGGTGCTGCGCCGGGCCGTCGAGACCGCACAACCGATCGCCGATGCCTTCGGTGTCCGCCCGGTCGCCGACTGCGGCCTGTGCACCTGGCACACGCCGCCGTACGCCGACGGCCTCCCGACCGCCCGCTTCCAGGCCGAGCACGCCGCGCCGGGAGGGGGCGTGTACCGGCCGTTCGAGCAGGGCAACGAGAGCTGGGCCGAGTTGCTGATCCGGGTCAGCCGCGCGATCACGGAGATCGCGCAGCGGCACCGGGGCAGCACCGTGGTGCTGGTCGGGCACTCCGAAACCGTGGAGAGCGCCTTCCACGCGCTCGGCGCCCAGCCCCTCTTTCGGGCGTTCGACCTGGACGTGGCACCGGCGTCGATCACCGAATGGACCACCGAGGACGACACGACCACGTGGCCGCCGGCCCGCTGGACCCTGCGCCGCTTCAACGACACCAACGGGGTGTGAGCGCGGCTACAACGTGATCCAGTAGCGCCGCAGGAGGCCCAACTCGGTGTCCCGGACGTCTTCGAGAACCCCTCCGTGGTGTTCGATCGTCCTGGCCGAGGCGACATTGTCCACGTTGCAGGTGATCAGCACCTGTCCCAGGCCGAGCGCCCGTGCCTCGTCGAGCGTCCGGCCCAACGCCCAGGTGGCGAGCCCACGCCGACGCGCCGACGGCCGAATGCCGTAGCCGATGTGGCCGCCGGCCTCCAGCAGGAAGTCGTTGAGGTCGTGCCGCAGCGCGATCGCACCGAGCATCCGGCCGTCCTCCACGATCCATCGGTACGTGCAGTGCACCCAGTCGGCATGTACCGGCTTCGCCGGATCAGATTCGTCGGCCAGTCGAGCCACCCAGGTCGCGAACCCGGCAGTCGACTCCACGTCGTCGGACGGCCGCAGCCCGGCACCGTCCTGGTGGACGCCCGGCCCCCACTCGGCATGCGCCTCCAACCAGGCGGTGTGCAGGCGGACGGTGGGCGCGATCAGCTCGAGCATGGGGCGACGATAACGGTCTGCGCAGGCGGGCACCCACCAATTTCGGCCCGTCGACTTGGCGTAGGTTCACCGCGTGACCGCGTACGACATCGCCGCCAAACTGCCCTCTGTCGAGGCGCTGCGGGACCGCTGCAAGGCACTCGCCGTGCTGGAGTCGATCGTCGACGGCGGCGAGCCCTACTACGCCTACGTCCGCGACTGGGGCGACGCGGAGGCGGCACTGATGACCAACGGCAGCGGTGACGAGTGGGCGATCGTGTTCACCGTCGACGGCGCGTTCATCCGACTGTTCGACCACGAGTCGGCGATGACGCCGTACGACGATCCGGACCGCGAGTTGTGGCCCGGACTGCTCGACGGCATCCCGGCGGTGTTCGGCCCGCAGGTCGAGGAGCCAGCGTTCGGCGACGAGGAGGGACGGTTCCTCGCGACCGCCGTACTGTGGCGGCTTCCCAGTGACGACCGTTGGCACGCCGGCGAGGGCATCACCTTCCCCCCGCCTCACGGAGTGTCCGGCGTCGGCAGCGCCCCGGACGGCTCCGACCTGCTCGAAATCCTGCTCGACGACATCGTCGACCGGTACGTCGAGTTCGCCGAGGAGTACTACGAGATCGCGGTGGACCGGGCCGCCGTCGAGCATGTCGTCGCGCACCGTCCGCTCACCGACGCTGTCGTGCAGGCCCTCAACCCGGAGGCGACCGTGGCCGGGCTGCACGACGACATCGACGCCATCGGGTATCCGACCGCGCCGACGGCGTCGACCACGGCCTAGCGCTGCGGGCACCGTCCTCGATCAGGGGCTTCCGGGAAGCAGGGCAGCGATCATCGCCTGTGGCTCAACGCTGGCGGGCCGGTCGCTGACCTGACCGTCCCCGAGCTCGATGACCCGCCACACCCCGTCGGTGCGCAGCGCGAGGTCCACGGTCACGAACGGCAGGCCCAGACCCGCGATCAGTGGGACGACCGACGTCAGGTCCACCTCGACGGGCGGGGCGTCGTCCGGGGTGTCCGGATGGGGGCCGACCAGGATGCACACACCGTCGACCCACCAGGTGCGCACCTCGGCGGACGTGAACTGCTCGAAGCGACGCAACACGAACCCGCCGGCGAAGTCGTCCTCGCGCAGCTCCAGAAAACGGGTCGCCACTTTCCACGCGAACTCACCGTCGCAGAGGTCGGGGATGAACGCGGCCTCGTCCCAGTAGTGCTTCATCGACTTGGTGTAGTCGCGCAGCACCGCTGGTCCCGTACCCAATTGCGCGCGTGCCCGGTCGAAGTCCGTCCGGGCCGGGCCTACGGTCCACGCCGACGGCGGCGTGACCGATTCCAGAGCGGCGTACCAGCCGGGTAGCTCATGCGCCCGCCGGTACTGCTCAGCACTTGTCCGCAGCACCACACCGCGCGCGGCGAGTGCTTCGGCCAAGGCGGTGTACCGCCCACCGCTCAGCATCCAGCCCCGGTATATCGCCGCGCCGCTTCCGGAGACCGAAGCGACCGCCCGACGCACATCACCGCCTCGCGCCACCGCGTCGTGGTCGACCACCGCCACGTCGAGCCCGGCGGCACGAGCGGCTGCCGCCTCCGGCGCGAAATGCTCGTCCGGGCGGCGTGGCCGGAGGGGGTCTGCGGGAACCAACAGGATCACGCCCAGATCATGCCCGACCTATGCACGACGCGGGTGCCCGATGGGCATGGGAATGGTGGTGGCCACCGAGGTGACCACCACCGGAATCCCTGCTCGTTTCTAACAGGCGGGGGTGCTCGAGTACTGATTGGTGCGGACGCCCAACGTGTTGGTCTCTGTTGCCTTGTAGGTGGAGGTGACGCCGTACGCTATCGACCTGCAGGAACTGTCCGGCCCGTTGTTGACGACGGCCTTGCGCTTGACGACGTTGTAGCTGCAGTTCTTGAAGGTCCAGTTCCACGAACGGTTCCAGGTCGCGGTGCCGGAAATGTGCTTCCACTGGCCGTAGCTCACGGTGACTCCACAGGTAGCTGCGGAGGCAGTGCCCGGAGCGACCAACGCCCCTGTCACCGCGCCGGCGGCCAGGAGGAGACCTAACGACTTCTTTGGCGTCTTTCGCACACAGTTCTCCTCAGGTTTCCGAAACGCTTTGTGGCGCCTCGCGCCCAACTGTCGTGGCATTGATGATCGCAACCGAAACGGCTTTCCCCGCACAACAGCGTGAGTACTGAGGAAATCTTGAGATCCGCTACGCCTCGACGCCGACGATCCTCTGCCTAGGGGCCTCGGACGATCGGCTCACGCCGAGATCCTCCCGCATGGCCTGTCGCATCTCTGCGAGCTTGTCGAGGATTGGGCCATTGCAGAATTCGACGATCGCCTCCGGAGTCGGCGCCCCTGTGGAGGCCAGCGTCTGGAGCTGGCGGTAGCCCTGAGCGAGCAGCCTGTTCACCGTCGAGGCCAGCTCGAGCACCTCGTCCGGCAGGATCATCTGGGCGCTGTCGTACCGATCCTGGTAGGAGAGCCACGCGTCCCGGACGGCCGTCAGGTCTTCCGGGCGCGAGGCGGGGTGACGGCGGGCGCAGGCCTTGACCTCGTTCCGGCACGTTCGGGCCAACGCGTTGAGCGCTGTGTACTCCGTCCGCCGTTCCTCGATCTTCGAGCGCTGGTTGGCGGCGTCCCGTTCATCCCGGCGGAGTTCGCGGTCCATCTCGGCAGCGAGCCTGCTCGCCCGAGCGACGGATCGTTGCGCCAGGACGGGGGAGAGCAGGGTGCCGACGACGCCGACGGCGGCCACTGTCATCGCGGTCAGTCCGGCATCCATTGGCGACACTCCGCTTCACTGGTTGACCGATGAGCTGGATCGTAGTGTCCGCGGCCCATGGCGTTGCTCGGAAGGGTCACCGTCAACGGTGCGTTGGACGATCTCGCGATAGAGGGCCAGGGCCGGCTTGGGCCGGTAGGTGTCGGTGACGATGCCCAGCGTCCCGGTCGGCTGGTCGGAGCCGCTGTCCGCGTCGCGGAGGCTGAACAACTCGTACTGGGTGATGTTCAGGGACTCTCGGCAGGCGAGGATCGTGCGGAGCATGTCGGTCAGCGAGTCGCACTGGGCCTGTTCGGTGCGCGGTGATCCGCTCGGGGTGCCGTTCTCCACGACGTGGATCGGGATGCTGGCGGGGATGTGGGCGCGGGGCAGAGAGTCGTCCCGCAGGTGCTGCAGGGCGTGGGCGGTGAGGGACGCGACGTCCCCCGGTGTGCCGCGCGGGGCGACGGGTGCGAAGGCGTCGGGGTACAGGCCCAGGCCGACGTAGTCGAGGTGGGCCGCGAAGTCCTGCGGGGGGATGGCGGACAGGTGCCGCCAGAAGTCGTCGTCGCCGCCCAGCCACTCGGGTGGTTCGGCGACGGAGAAGCCGATGCGTACGTCGTGGAGGCCCCGTCGGTCCAGTGCGGCGCGAGTGTGCGGCACGCCGCGGGTCAGCGCTTCGAGGACGCCGGGGGAGCTGCCGTCGATGAACGGGATGGCGAAGTTGGGCTCGAGCGTCACCTGGAGGTAGCGCGTCAGATGGCCGTACCGATCGATGACGGTGTCGAGGAAGGTCAGCCACCCGGCGACGTCCGCGACCTGCGGGATGTAGCTCACCACGAGGTCCAGCTCCCGGCCGCCCTCGACGTACCACTCGTCGGGCATCGTGAGATGGACGAGCTCGTGGTTGGCGCCGAGCGACGTCACGACCTCGGACGGGGTCGCGTCGCCGAAGAAGTGGACGTACTCGCGGACGACGAAGGGACGCCCGCCCGCGAGGTCGTCGACGAGATCCCGGACCGCCGTCTGGTCCGACGGGTGCGAGCAGACCGTGCCCGCGCGGCCGCCCGGGTAGATGCCGAACTTCACGCCTCGCCCCTCTCCGGCTCGTCGGGCTGCGTGCCTGGCCACTCGATGTCGTGCGCGCGGATCCGCGACGCAAGCTGCCTGATCCAGGTCGTCTCGGTGGCGACGATGGTGCGCCAGTAGGCGACCTCGAGCATGTGCACCTCGAGTACGCCGTCCGGTTGGCCCTCGAGAGCGACCAGTTCCCGACCGATCCGGTCGGCGCGGGCGTCCAGCGTGGACACCGCCTGCTCGGCGGGGAGGATCCCCACGTAGGCGACGGCCATGACGAAGTCCAGGGAGGCGGCCTGGCTGTCACGCAGCCCCACCTCGACCCTCCGGCGGAAGTCGGCCACGCCCGCCTCGGTCAACTCGTAGGCCGTGCGGGGTGGCCGGTTACCCGACCGCTCGGGGACGCGGGCGGTGACCAGACCGGCCCTCTCCAGCGACTTCAGCAGGGACGTGACCGTGCTTCGGGTGGCCGACACCTGCCCGTACCGGGCGACCAGGCGCGTCGTGAGGTCGTATGCGTGGGACGGCTGCTCGACGAGGAGCCCGAGCAGCGGCAGCACCAGGCTGTTCTGCGATGCGTTCAACGGCACCGCCTCACCCTATAGGCGTATACGTCTAGTCACAAGAACGAGACTAGGGCGCCTCGGTCGTCGAAGACGGCCGAGCCCGCCCACGCGATCTCCCAGCGGTTGCCCTCCGGGTCGGCGATGTAGGCCGAGCGCCCGCCCCAGGACCGGTCGGTCGGCTCGGCCACGACCGTCGCACCTGCCGCGACGGCCCCGGCGAACGCCGTGTCGACCTGCTCGCGGCTGTCCACGTTGCACGCCAGCGTGATGCCGGACCAGCCACCGGCCGGTGGAGGCACATCGGGTGCCGCCTCGGCGGCCAGCTCCGGCAACGGGTACAACGCGAGCAAGACGCCACCGAGCAGGAACGCCGTCCAGCCACCGTCGCTGCCGGGCAGCTCGTGCCAGCCCAACGAACGGTAGAACGAGCGCAACGCGGCAATGTCGCGAGCACCCAGCGTGACCACGGACAGTCGGGGAGGAAGCGTACTCATGGGCCGATCATGCCCGGCTCACCCGACACCCGGGGGCCGGACGTCAGCAGACCGAGACGCGGTCGCCCTCCGCCACACGGCCGGCGCGGACCACCCGGGCGTACGCCCCGACACACGGCTGCGGACCCATGCCCGGCAGCGGCTCGACCCGATTCAGCCGAGCGGGCACCCGCAGAGCCTCGACCGCCCGGGGTAGCGGGCCGTGCACCAGCGTCGACACGGCGCAGCGCGGCGTCGGTGCGAGCACGGCGAGCACCAGGTCCGGGCCGATCCGCAGCTCCCGGCCCACCCAGCCGTTCTCGGCGAAGGCGTCCTCGGCGGTGTCGAGCACCAGGTTGGGTCGGTAGCGCTGCACCGTGCCGGCCCCGGGCGGCAGGTCGGCGGCGATCCGGTCCAGGGTGGCCGTGGTGACCAGGTGGATCGGGGCGAAGTCGAAGAAGGTGCCGGGGGCCGCCGATCCGAGCCTGCTCTCGTCCGCCGCAACCTCGTCCGCCAGTCCGGCGGCCAGCACCGCGTCCGGGTGGGACCGCAGCAGTGTGGCGTCGGCCGGTACGGCGTCGACCAGCGTCACCGGGCGGCCCACCGCCGCGGACAGCGTCACGTCGATGTCGGGATCGGCGGTGGAGAACTCCCGGCCGTCGGGCAGGGTGATCCGCGCCGATTCGGGTGCCGTGCCGGTCGCTCGCAGGGTGAGCAACCCGCGCCACCGGTGGGGTTGCTTCGCGCTGGCCACCCGGCCGGTGGCCTCGTCCACCAGGGCCAGCACGCGGTCACCGGCGACGCCGCTCTCGCCCACCTCGGCGGCGGGCAGCCGCTCTCCCAGCAGCGACTTCACCGGATAGCGTCGCACCTGCGCCAGGCGTCCGGAGATCATCTGGTCACAGTAGCGGTGCGAGTAACGCCGGGCTCCGTGCCCGCGCGGGCACACACCTCGCCCTGCGGCGTCCAGATCGCGGACCGTCCGGCCGCCTCGGTGTAGCCGCCGCCGGTCGACCCCGCGAAGCTCGCCACCGCGACCCAGACCCGGTGCGCGAGGGCGATCCGGCGAGCCCGCTGGTCGGGCACCGCGGCGTCGAGCGCCGACTCCAGCACCGCCGCCGCGTAGACGTCCATCCCGAGCGCGGCGGTCTGCGCCGCGTGCGCGGCGACCCCGGTGTCCTTGCAGACGGCCAGCCCCACCCGCCACCCGTCCACGTCGAGCACGGCCGGCGCGTCACCCGGCCGGAACCGGCGGGCCTCCGCGTCGCCCAGGAACATCTTCCGGTACGCCACGGACACGCCCGCGCCGGTCACGGCCAGCGTCGCGATGTGGTCACCGGCGACGGGAGCACCGGCCAGCGCCAGCGTGCCCGTCTCGGCGCACGCCTCGACCAGTGGCGCCAACCGAGGATCGTCGACCGGCACGACCGGCGCGTCCAACTCGTACCCCGTCAGGGACAGTTCCGGAAAGAGCACCACCCGGGTGCGCGCCGCGCGGACGGCGGCGGCGTGCGCCCGCGCGTTCGCCGCGACGTCCAGGGGTACGCACAGTGGCTGCGCGACCGCGAGCCGCAGCGGCGTACGGTCGATCTCTTGGTTGTCTCTCAGATTCACTTCGTAGCGTGGGGCCATGATTCGAACGTCGCACGCCCTGCTCGCCACCGGAACCCCCACCGCCGCAGCCGAACCGCCCCAGGGCGGAATCGTCGGCTACGTCAGTGACCTGGTGGAACGGCTCGGCGGGCCGGGCGCGGGCTTGGCGGTCGCGCTGGAGAATCTGTTCCCGCCGATCCCCAGCGAGGTGATCCTGCCGCTCGCCGGCTTCGTCGCCGCACAGGGCCGGATCAGCCTGATCGGTGCGATCTTCTGGACCACCCTGGGCTCGGTGGTGGGCGCGCTGGCGCTCTACCTGATCGGAGCGTCGCTGGGCCGGGACCGGATGCGTGCCATCGTGGCCCGACTGCCGCTGGTGAAGCTCAGCGACGTGGACCGCACGGAGGCGTGGTTCCTGCGGCACGGTGTGAAGGCGGTCTTCTTCGGCCGGATGATCCCGATCTTCCGGAGCCTGATCTCCATCCCGGCGGGGGTGGAACGGATGCCGGTGACCACCTTCCTGCTCTACACCACGCTGGGCAGCCTGATCTGGAACACCACGTTCGTGCTCGCCGGCTACCTGCTCGGTGACAACTGGCACCTCGTCGAGGGCTATGTCGGCGTACTCCAGAACGTGGTGATCGTGGTCTGCGTCGCGGCCGTCGCCTGGTTCGTCGGGTCCCGCGTGCTGCGGGCGCGGCGGGCCGCCCGCAACCCCGAGCCGGCCGACCGCGGCGCGCAGGGCGATCCGGCGCGCGGCGTGCCCGACCCGGGTGGCCGCGGCACCCTCTACCGGGGAGGCTCCTGGGAGCGCTAGGCCCGCCTCACGCGCCGTGGGCGAACAGCGCCAGGCGTACCCGATTGGGGCTGTTGGTCTTGGCCATCAGGCTGGTGATGTGGGTCTTGACCGTGGTGACGCCGATGTGCAACCGATCGGCGATCTCGGTGTTGGACAGGCCCTCGGCGACAAGGTGCAACACGTCCTGCTCGCGTACGGTCAGACCCTGGGCCGGCGGTGGCGTCTCGGTACGAGCCTGCACCGCGCGCTGCACCAGGCGCTGCAACACCTCCTGGCTGAACGGGCTGTCGCCCGCAGCGGCCCGGCGAATGCCGTCCAGCAGGTCGGCGGGCGGTGCGTCCTTGAGCAGGAACCCGCACGCCCCGGCGGTCAGGGCCGGATAGAGGTGATCGTCGTCGCCGAACGTGGTCAGCACCAGGACGCGAGTGGCCGGCCGGTCGGCGAGGACGCGGCTGGTCGCGGTGATGCCGTCGACGCCCGGCATCCGCAGGTCCATGACGACGACATCGGGCATCAGCCGTGCGGCGAGGAGGATCGCGTCGCGGCCGTGGTCGGCCTCGCCGACGACCTCGATGTCGGGCTGGGCGTCGCAGAGCATGCGCAGACCAGCGCGGATGAGCTGCTGGTCGTCGACCAGCAGGACGCGGATCACGCCAGCTCCGGTTCGGGTGCCGCGACCGAGGGCGCGTGTGCGCGGCGCACCGACCCGGCGGCGGGCGGGGGGAGCACGGCCGGGAGGACGGTACGGACGCGCCAACCCGAGCCGGTCGGCCCAGCCTCCAGCCGACCGCCGAGGACGTCGACGCGTTCCCGCATCCCCGTGATGCCGTGCCCGCCGCCGGACGGCAGCGCGGTCAGCGCCGACCCGTTGCCGCTGTCCGAGACCTCCCAGTGGACGGCTCCGTCGACCACCGAGACCGTCAGGCGCGCCAGCGCGGCCGTGCCCGCGTGCTTGGCCACGTTGGTCAGTGCCTCCTGAGTCAGTCGTAGCACCGCGAGGCCGCGTACCGCGTCCAGCGAGCCGACCGCCGGGTCGATGTCGGCCTCCACGGTGATGCCGGCCTGACGGGCCCGGTCGACCGCCGCGCCGAGTGCCGCCGGCAGCGCCGACGGCTCGATCGCGGTCAGCGCCGCGTCACCGCGTACCCCGTCGGGGTCGCGCAGCACCGCGACCAGCCGGCGCATCTCCGCCAGGGCCGCCGTCCCCGTGCCGTGCACGTCGTCGAAGACCTCGTCGACCCGAGGGTCCAGGTCGGTGAGGACGTGCCGGGCCACGCCGATCCGCAGCACCATCGACGCCACATGATGCGCGACCACGTCGTGCAGCTCGCGGGCGATGGCGCTGCGCTCGTCGGCGCGCGCGGCACGGCTCTCCGACTCCTGCCGACGCTGCTCCGCCGCAGCCCGCTCGACCGCCTGTCGACTGAGCTCGCGGTTGGCGTGGATGACCAGACCGAGCAGCAGGGGTACGCCGACCTCCACGATCAGCCCGAAGACGCCGGAGGTGAACCGACCGATGGGATCTCCGATCGAATCCGTCAGGTCGACCACGGACAGCACCGCCCCGGCCAGCCAGATGGTGCCACTGCGACGCGCCTGCATGGTCACCTCGAACAAGGCCCAACTGGCGCCCACCTGGTTGATCATGACGTCGTCGAGCAGGGGGATCGCGATCGCCAACAGCGCTGCCTGCGCCATCAGGTTGACCAGCGGCCGACGGTGGAGCAGCAGCGCCACGGCGAACGCCGCCACCGCGAAGCACCACTGCAGGGTCGTCGGCGCGTGGCCCGCATGGGTGCCGAAGAGCAGATAGCCCACACCGCTGAGGTTGAGCAGCACCATCCGCACGAGCCTGTCCCGTGTGTCGAACAGCCGCCCCAACCACCCCACGCCGGTCAGCCTAGGCGTCGAGGCTCGGCGTCGGCAGCCCCCGGCGAAGGGACCCACCTGCTCCGGACCGCGAGGTAGGCCGCCAGGCCGAGCGGCCCCAGCAGAATCGTCACCACCAGCACCGGCGCCATGACCAGCGCCGGCACACCCCGCTCCCGACTGTCCAACCAGGCCCACCGGCCGACGAACAGGTCGAACGCGATCATGTGCGCCCACCCGGCCGCCGCACCGTCGAAGGTGCCGAGCAGTTCTCGTACGCCGTCCAGGCTCGGTGCCGCCACGGCCGGCAGCACGACGTCGAAGGCCGGAATCACCAGCACCGCGTAGATCACCACGACCGGCAGCACGATCAACGGCGACGAGATGATCCGGGCGGTCCAGGACCAGCGCGGCAGCAGGATCATCAACGCCCAGAACGGCGCGGCCACCGCGAAGGTCAGCGTGAACAGCGTCTCGGTCATGCGGCCAGCTCCAGGTCAGGTCGGCGCCGACGCACCACGACCAGGCCGACGGCGGTCACGGTCGCGACCGCCAGGGCCAGGAAGGCCACCGCGGTGAGCGCGTCCGGACGCAGCAGAGGCTGCCCGCGCAGGGCCTGCCAGGTCAAGAACACCGTGAGTACGCCGTACGCCGCGCCCGCGACGACCAGCAGCCGTGCGCGAATCGCCTCGTCCAGCCGCGTGCCGAGGAACCGGCTCAGCAGGATCGCCAGGATCGGCAGCGCCTGGAGGGCGTGCAGGCCCACGAAGTGCCCGATCCGCAGGTCACCACCGGTGGTGCTCCAGCCGAACAGCGGCAGTCCCGGCCCACCGTCCAGCACGCCTACGCTGTGCGCTCCGCTGATGCCGTCGATCCCCGGCTCCTGGCTGGGCAGCACCATCGGTATCGCCGCGAGCATGCCCAGCAGGGACAGGCCGAGCCCCCAACCGATCGCCTGCTTGGCGGCCCGGTCCCCGATCCGTTGGCGCAGCACCGCGATCCCGAGGATGAAGTGCGCGATGAACAGCACCATGATCGATGCGCCCATCAGCGAGAACAGGATGCCGTCCAGCGGGGTCGTACCGTTGAAGTGGCTGGTCTTCCCGCGTACCACCTGCCCGACGATCAGCGCCATCTCGATCACTGCCGTGGCCACGATGACGGTGCCGGCCCACTCCGCGACCCGGCTCCGTTTCGGCAGCAGGGAGAGCATCCAGGCGAGGGTCAATCCGTACAGCACAAAGGACACGGCGAACTTGAACGGCTTGAGCCAGATCGGCGCACCGGTGAGGATGCGCGAGTCGGTCACGATGCCGACCGCGGCGACGAGGGCGAGCACCGCCATCATCGAGACGAAGACCATCAGTGGGCGGTGCCAGTGTGCCGCCCGGCGCGCTGCGGTAGTCATGTCTGTAGATGCTGGTTAATGCGCTACCCAGCCGCGCCCGACCAGGAGCCCCGATCGCGGCCAACGGTCGGAGCACGGCCTCATCCCTGGGTAGGAGTTCCGGCTGATCGACCCCGTTTCAGCAATGTCGGGGTGTCCGAGTCAACGGGACACCCCAACATCCCGGATCCGGAGTCGATCACCCCCCGGAGGCGCCGGGCGGTCCCGGGTGACGACAACCTAGATCCGCACAACGTCGGGGAAACTGCTGCCTCCCGCCGCATCGAGGCAGCAGTTTCCCCGGAAGTGTGTGGATCTTTGCGAGCGGCGTTCGGGATGGGGTTGGGGTCCCGGTGTGAGCCGGGTGCCGTGGGTGCCGTGGGTGCCGTGAGGGCGGTGGGTGCGATGGGTGCGCTGGGCGCGTTGGGTGCCGTGGGTGCCGTGGGTGCGGTGGGTGCGGTGGGTGCCGTGAGTGCCGTGAGTGCCGTGAGTGCCGTGGGTGCCGTGAGGGCGGTGGGTGCGCTGGGTGCGCTGGGCGCGTTGGGTGCGTTGGGTGCGGTGGGTGCGGTGGGTGCGGTGGGTGCGGTGGGTGCGTGGGTGCGTGGGTGCGGTGGGTGCGGTGGGTGCCGTGAGTGCCGTGGGTGCCGTGAGGGCGGTGGGTGCCGTGAGGGCGGCGGTGGGTGCGTTGGGTGCCGTGGGTGCCGTGAGTGCCGTGTGTGCCGTGAGGGCGGTGGATGCGGTGGGTGCATTGGGGGCGGTGGTCGTGGGCGCCCGGTGTGGCCGGCTGTGCGAAGTCGCCCCTGCAGGGCTCTCCTGCTTTGATCGACTCGACGTCAATGATGTCGGCGTGTCCGCCCGCCGCGGAAACCCCGGTATCAGCGATCTTGAGTTGATCATGCCTGATCCGGCCAATCAGACGCCCGTGACGCCGGAAGATCGGGGGGTCTGTCCGGTATGACCATGTCTGGCGTGTGACCGGCTGCACTCGGGTGGTGGAATCGGGGCGGGCCCGGGGTCGTTACACACCCTGACGATCGCAGGACCACCGGCCCCGGCCCCGGGGCTGGAATGCCGGCCCTCGCCCGGTCGTTGCAGATCCCCGAACGACCGCCCGGGCCCTGTTCGACAAGGTGCCTACGACCTCGGCCCGAGGCATGTTCGACAAGTTGCCTCCGTTCTCGGCCCGGGCCCTGTTCGACAGGATGCCTGCGGCCTCGGCCCGAGGCGACAGCGTGGCCGGTGGGTCGCCCCGGCCCGGAATGACATCGGCTTGGCAGTCGTTACATCTGGACCCGGCGCCACGAGGCCCCCGCCCGTAGGCAGCCGAAGAGACTTCCCCCGTATTTGCAGCGCCGGACGAGGTGCTCACACCCGTAGGCCGTTGGGCACCGCGGGCGTCTACCCCCGAAGGAGCTACCCCCATGAACACGATCATTCGTAACAGCGTCCTGTCCATTGCTGGTCTGGCTTTCGCCGGTGGTGTGGCCGCTGGCCCGATCGCTCACGCCGTAAGCCCGGGCGCGGACGCGAAGTCGGTCGCCGTGGTGCAGGCCGACAAGCCGGACATGGGCAAGCTGATCCCGCACGGCACCCAGGGTGAGCAGTCGAAGATCACCCTCGACGGTGAGCAGATCGCTGATGCGAAGGCGATCATCGCGGCCACGAAGAAGGCGGGTCTGCCGGAGCGGGCGGCGGTCATCTCGATCGCGACGAGCTTGCAGGAGTCGAAGCTGGAGAACCTGGGTCACCTGGGTGATGCCAACGACCACGACTCGCTGGGCCTGTTCCAGCAGCGCCCGTCCAGTGGTTGGGGCACCCCGGAGCAGATCACCGACCCGGCTTACGCGACGACCGCGTTCCTGAAGGGTCTGCGCCAGGTTGATGGTTGGCAGGACATGCCGCTGACCGAGGCCGCGCAGACGGTGCAGGTGTCGGCCTACCCGGACGCCTACGCCCAGTGGGAGCAGCAGGCCGCCGACCTGGTTGCCCAGTACTGGAACAGCTGACCCCAGCACCACCGAACAACCCCGACCGCTGGCCGGCACCCTGAACTTCGGGGTGCTGGCCAGCGGCATCTCCACCGCCGCAAGACTCGAACCGCTGGTCGGCACCCGAACACCGGATGCCGGCCAGCGGCATCTCCATGCCTGCAGCACGCCGATCAGCGCGCACCGCCGGCAATCTTGGACAGTTTCCGTTCCGCGCGAACGGAAACTGTCCAAGATCTCGCCAGTGGGCGAGTGGGCGAGTGGGCGAGTGGGCGAGTGGGCCGCCAGGCGCCGGGTCGCTGGGTCGCCGGGGCCCTTTGGTCGAGGGGTCGCCGGGGCCGTTGGGTCGAGGGGTCGCCGGGGCCGTTGGGTCGAGGGGTCGCCGGGGCCGTTGGGTCGAGGGGTCGCCGGGGCCGTTGGGTCGCGGGGTCGCCGGGGCCGTTGGGTCGCGGGGTCGCCGGGGCCGTTGGGTCGCGGGGTCGCCGGGGCCGTTGGGTCGCGGGGTCGCCGGGGCCGTTGGGTCGCGGGGTCGCCGGGGCCGTTGGGTCGCGGGGTCGCCGGGGCCGTTGGGTCGCGGGGTCGCCGGGGCCGTTGGGTCGCCGGGTCGCCGGGTCGCTGGGGCCGTTGGGTCGCCGGGCCTCTGGGCCTCTGGGCCTCTGGGGTGGGCCACCGGGTCAGCGGCTGCCCGACACCGCCGATGACGACTCGACCGCCCAGGACGACGTGCTCACCGGGCGCGGGTCAGCGCAGGAGGCAAAGGCGGAGTTCACGCAGGGGCGAGCCGGGGTAGCAGGGACGAGCGGGAACAAGGCTGGGTGTCGGGTGGTTGTGCACATGTGTCGGTGTGATCCAGTGTCCCCGGGCCTCACCTAATATCGCCTTCGCGGAATACCGTTCGGCTGGAGCCGCGTCGCGCCACTCGCCGAGAGGCGACCTGCACACCGACACCAGCGCCGCCCCCGGCTCACCCGCCGGGGGCGGTGCTGTCTGTGCTCAACCGTGGCGGTATCTGCTCGGAGCCGCCGTCCCGGCACAATGCTGAGGTGAATGTCGCGCAGAGCTGGTCCGAGCAGCCGGGTTTGCTCGTACTGCCCAGCGGAGTTACGGTGCGCGGCCGCCGCGTCGGTGCGGTCGCCTCGCCCGCCGACTTCGCCCTGCTGTTAGCACCCGGGCCGGTGCCGCCCTGGCCGCACCGGCGGATCCGGTGGCCCGACTTTTGGGTGCCGCTCGACCGGGCCGACGCGCTTGATGCCTTGCGGGCGGCGTTGCGCCGGGCGCACGACGGTGAGCGGGTCGAGGTGGCGTGTCGGGGTGGGGTGGGGCGCACCGGTACGGCGTTGGCCGCGCTGGCGATCCTCGACGGCCTGCCGGCTGAACGGGCGGTGCCGTGGGTCCGGGCTGGCTATAACCCGCAGGCGGTGGAGACCCCCTGGCAGCGGCGCTGGCTGCGCCGGGTCGCCTGACGGCCGCCGCCCGGCGCCACGGCCGCCGCCCGGCGCCACGGCCGCCGCCCGGCGCCACGAGGCTGCCCCGGCGCCACGAGGCCGCCACGATGCCACGACAGCGGCCGTCGCCGTGAGCGCCTCAGCCCCGGCTAGCCTGCCAACACCGGCTCGCTGACGTATTCGCGCAGGTGGTCGGCGGTGAGGGTGTCGCCGTGCGCGACCAGTTCGGCCGGTGTGCCGGTGAAGACGATCCGTCCGCCATCGTGTCCGGCACCCGGGCCCAGGTCGATGAGCCAGTCGGCGTGCGCCATGACGGCCTGGTGGTGCTCGATGACGATCACCGTGTTGCCGGCGTCGACCATGCGGTCCAGGAGGGCCAGGAGTTGGTCCACGTCGGCCAGGTGCAGGCCGGTGGTCGGCTCGTCCAGTACGTACGTGCTGGTCTTCTCGGCCAGGTGGATGGCGAGCTTGAGTCGTTGCCGTTCGCCGCCGGAGAGGGTGGTCAGCGGCTGGCCGAGGCTGAGGTAGCCCAACCCCACGTCGACCAGCCGGCCGAGGATGACGTGCGCCGGCCCGCTCGGGAAGAACACGTGCGCCTCGGTGACCGACATGGCCAGCACCTCGCTGATGTTCCTGCCGCGCAGGGTGTACGTGAGCACCTCGTCGGTGAACCGCCGACCGTCGCACCGTTCGCAGACGCTCGCCACGCCGGCCATCATCGCCAGGTCCGTGTAGATCAGGCCGATGCCCTTGCAGGCGGGGCAGGCGCCTTCCGAGTTGGCGCTGAACAGTGCCGCCTTGACCCCGTTCGCCTTCGCGAAGGCGGTGCGGATCGGGTCGAGCACCCCGCTGTAGGTGGCCGGGTTGCTGCGGCGTGACCCGCGGATCGCGGACTGGTCGACGATCACGACTCCGGTTCGGCCGCGTAGCGACCCGTGGATCAGTGAGCTCTTGCCGGAGCCGGCGACGCCGGTGACCACGGTGAGCACGCCGAGTGGAATGTCGACGTCCACGTCGTGCAGGTTGTGCAGGTCGGCCTGGCGAATGGCGAGCTGCCCGGTGGGTGGGCGTACATCGGCGCGCAGGGACACCCGGTGGTCCAGGTGCCGGCCGGTGAGCGTGCCGGAGCGGCGTAGCTCGGCGACGTCACCGGTGAAGCAGATCTGGCCACCGGCGGTGCCGGCGCCCGGCCCGAGGTCGACGACGTGGTCGGCGATCCCGATGGTCTCCGGCTTGTGCTCGACCACCAGCACGGTGTTGCCCTTGTCCCGCAGCCGCAGCAGCAGGTCGTTCATCCGGGCGATGTCGTGCGGGTGCAGGCCGACGGTGGGTTCGTCGAAGACGTACGTGACGTCGGAGAGGCTGGAGCCGAGGTGCCGGACCATCTTGACCCGCTGCGCCTCACCGCCGGAGAGGGTCGCCGACTCACGGTCGAGGCTGAGGTAGCCCAGCCCGATCTCGACCAGTGATTCCAACAGGTCACGCAGGTTGGCGACCAGCGGGGCCACCGCCGGGTCGTCGATACCCCGGACGAAGGCGGCCAGGTCGCTGATCTGCATGGCGGAGCACTCGGCGATGTTGCGCCCGGCGATCTGTGACGACAGCGCCGCCGCGTTCAGCCGGGTGCCGCCACACTGGACGCAGGTGGTGAAGGTGAACGCCCGGTCGACGAAGGCGCGGGTGTGCCCCTGCATCGACTCGCGGTCCTTGGCGAGGTAGAGCCGCTTGATCTTTACCACCAGGCCCTCGTACGTCCAGTTGTTGCTGCCCATCTTGATTTTGGTGGCCGGCTTGTAGAGGAAGTCGTCCCACTGCTGCGGGGTGAAGTCCTGCAGTTTGACGTCGGGGTCGAACAGGCCGGAGCCGACGATGGTCTGCCAGTACCAGGAGTCGACCGCGAAGTTCGGCGCGGTTATCGCCCCGTCGTTGAGCGAGCGCTCGACGTCCACCAGCTCGTGCACATCGAGGTCGGACACGCGGCCGAGCCCCTCACAGGCGGGGCACATGCCCTCGGCCAGGTTGAAGCTGAACGCGCCGGAGCCGCCCACCGACGGCTCACCGAGCCGACTGAAGACGATCCGCAGCATCGCGTACGCGTCGGTGGCGGTGCCGACGGTGGAGCGGGAGTTGACGCCCATCCGTTCCTGGTCGACCACGATGGCCGCGCCGAGGTTGCGCAGCGAGTCGACGTCGGGCCGGTTCAGGTTGGGCATGAACGACTGGAGGAAGGCGCTGTAGGTCTCGTTGATCAGGCGCTGGGACTCGGCCGCGATGGTGCCGAAGACGAGCGACGACTTGCCCGAGCCGGAGACACCGGTGAAGACCGTCAACCGGCGCTTGGGGATGTCGACCGAGACGCCGGCGAGATTGTTCTCCCGCGCTCCGCGTACCTCGATCATGTCGTGGCTGTCGGCGGCGGACCAAGCTGGATGCGGCATGCGAACCCTTCACAGACTCATGGCGGGACCAACCCCGCCGGGCACCTGACGCATTACATTGTCTCATTCATACCCACATAGAGGCTTTCGGCGAGATTCCGCTGCTGGCTGTGCCGGAACGACCTGGAAAGTCTCAAATCACGTGGCAACCGGTACGGTGACCGAGGTGAACGCCCAGTCGAAGGACCGCCTGCGCGCGGTGGACCTCGCCGCCACCGCCGGGATCTCCGTGCAGCAGGTGCGCAACTACGTCGAGGCGGGCGTGCTGCCGCCGGTGCGGCGCACCGAGAGCGGTTACCGGATCTTCACGAGCGAGCACGCTCGGGCGCTGCGCGTGGCGCGGCGGCTGGCCGAGGGGCACGGCTGGGGCCGTACCCGGGAGATCATGGCGGCGGTGCACCAGGGTGACCTGCCGACGGCGCTGGCGGCGCTCGACGGCGGCCATGCCGAACTGGACCGGGAGCGCGCCGAGATCCGCCGGGTGCTCGGCGCATTCGAGACCGTCCTGGCCAGTCCGACCGCGCGGGGGCCGCGCCGCGGCCTGCGCGTCGGCGAGGTCGCAGCCCTGGTCGGGGCCCGCACCCCGCAGCTGCGGCTGTGGGAGCAGCGTGGCCTGCTGCGGCCGGGCCGCACGCCGGGGACCAACTACCGGGTGTACGACGAGAGCGAGCTGCGCGCCGCGCAGGTCGTCGCGCTGCTACGCCGGGGCGCCTACCCCTTCGAGATCATCGCGGCGGTGCTCGCTGAGCTGCGCACCACGGGCAGCGCCCAGCGGGTCCGTGCCGAGCTGGCCCGCCGCGAACAGGAGTTGCACGCGCGTAGCCTGCGCCGACTGCGGGGGAGCGCCGCGCTGCACGACTACCTGCACCAGCGAGGCCAACCAGTCCCGTCGGGCGATCTTGTTGGTTAGGGTCGGGCACATGAGAGCTGCGCTACTGGCGATCACCTCGACCGCCGTCCTGCTCGCTCCCGCGCCGGTCCCTACCGCCACGGCCACCGCTGCCGCGCCGACCGTACGCTGCCCGCGGGTGCCGGCGCCGGCGATGTCCCGGCCACCGCGCCCCTCGCCCCCGCCCGCGGTGCCCGCGCAGCGGGTGATCGGCGGCGCAGGGCTGGACACCCGCGGCCTGGTCGTGCCGGCGGGCGTCGGCGCGCCACCGGGGGTCACCGCCACCTCGTGGCTGGTCGCGGACCTGGACACCGGCCAGGTGCTCGGCGGGTGCGGGCCCCACGAGTACGGCACCCCGGCCAGCGTGCAGAAGCTGCTGCTCGCGGCCACGATGCTGCCCCGGCTGGACCCGAGGCAGACGGTCACCGTCACCGAGGCGGACATGGACATCGAGCCCGGCTCCTCCGCCGTCGGGCTGGTCGAGGGCGGCCGGTACACCATCGAGACCATCTGGCTCGGGTTGCTGCTGAACTCGGGTAACGAGGCCGCCAACGCGCTGGCCCGGCTCGGCAGCGGTACGAACAGCGCGGCCGGTGGCGTACGGGCCATGAACGAGCAGGCGCACCGGCTCGGTGCGCTCCAGACGCACGCGGTCACCCCGTCCGGGCTGGACGGCAAGGGCCAGTTCACGAGCGCGTACGACCTGGCGCTGATCGCCCGGGCCTGCTTCGCCGACCCGACCTTCCGCCGGTACGCGCTCACCGAGGAGGCGTCGATACCGGCCCAGCCGGCGCAGCGCACCAAGGGGTTCCGGATCCAGAACGAGAACAAGCTCATCTACCGGTACCCGGGTGCGCTCGGCGGCAAGACCGGCTTCACCGACCTGGCCCGGCACACCTACGTCGGCGCGGCACAGCGCGAGGGGCGGCGGCTGGTGGTGACCCTGCTCGGCGCCGAGCCGGCGCCGAAGCGCGGCTGGGAGCAGGGCGCGGCGCTGTTGGACTGGGGGTTCACACTGCCGCGCGACGCCGCCGTCGGCCGGCTGGTCGAGCCGGGCGAGCTGACCGCCACGCCGTCGGCCGCGCCGTCCGCGCTGGTCGCGCCCCGGCCGGCGGGCGCCAGCGGCCCTGTGCACACCGGGTCGGGCTGGCTCTGGTTGGTGACCGCGCTGAGCGGCGTCGGGGTGCTTCTGCTCGGCGGTGGGCTGCTGTGGCGACGGCGTCGGCTGCCCTGACGGATCGACAACCGGCCCCGGTGTCCATAGACTCCGATCTTTCTGGCACCACACGAGTCCAGGAGGATCCCTGTGTCGAGTGAACTCGAACCGCACCCCGGCGCGGCGGCACCCCGCCGGTCGGTGCGCGCGCTGACCCGCCTCGCCGGGGTGACGGCGCTCGCCGGGGCGCTGGTCGCCGGCGCGTCCGCCACCGCCGTGGCCGCACCGGCCGCGCCCGGCACCGCGGTGGCCGCGTCCGCCGCGCAGACCGACGTGCGGCAGGCCGATGCCGCCACCCGACCGCCGCGCACCACGCACGGCCCGTGCGCGTACACCTCGACGCCCGACGAGCCGGCCGCCCGGCCGGTGCCGTTGCCGCCCGACCCGCGGCGCACCCCGAGCCGGGGCACCGTGCGGGTGACGCTCTCCACCAACCACGGGCCGATCGGGTTGACGCTGGACCGGGCGGCCGCGCCGTGCACCGTGCAGAGCTTCCTGCACCTGGTCGGCAAGCGTTTCTACGACCGCACCCCGTGCCACCGGCTCACCGCGTACCCGACGCTGAGCGTGTTGCAGTGCGGTGACCCGTCCGGCACCGGCGAGGGCGGCCCGGGCTACCGGTACCGCGACGAGCTGCCGACCGACCTGCCGCCGGCACCGACCGACCCGACCGGGGAGCGCCGGGTGTACGCGCGGGGCGTGCTGGCCATGGCCAACGCCGGGCCGGACACCAACGGCAGCCAGTTCTTCCTCGTGTACGCGAACTCCGCGCTGCGCCCGAACTACACGATCTTCGGCACGGTCGATGGTGCCGGGCTGGCCACCCTGGATCGGATCGCCGCCGGGGGTGTGGCCCCGACCGCCGAGGACCCGGCGCCGGTCGACGGTGCACCCGCGCTGCCGGTCGACATCCGCCGGGCGGTCCGCTCGCATCACCACGGCCACTGACACGTGCGGCGCGGTGAGCGGCCCGGGGGGTCACTCACCGCGCCAGCGTCGGTCGTTCACGCGATGCCTCAGCGCATCGAGGCCAGCCACGTCACGTCCGCCCGCTGATGCGGTGGTGGATCACCGCCGCCCGCTGCGCGGGTACCGAAACTTTCGGGCCTGGACCGGAACGGCTTCCGGCCGTTACGACCGGTCGGTCGGCCCGGTCGGCGCCGCGGTGCTGTCCCGGACGACCAGCTCGGTGGCGAGCTCCACCCGGGGTGAGTCGATGCCCTCGCCCTGAGCCAGGCGCAGCACGGTCCGCGCGGCCAGCCGACCCATCTCGACCAGCGGTTGGCGCACGGTGGTCAGCGGTGGCGAGGCCCACCGGGCCTCGGGCAGGTCGTCGAAGCCCACCACGCTGACGTCGTCCGGCACCCGCAGGCCGCGGCGTCGGATGGCCTCGTAGACGCCGAAGGCCATCTGGTCGCTGGCCGCGAAGATGGCCGTCGGCGGGTCGGCGAGGTCGAGCAGCGCCGTGCCGGCGGCGAACCCGGAGGCGTGGTAGAAGTCGCCCGGGTGCACCAACGCGTCGTCCACCGGGACCCCGGCCGCCTCCAGCCCGGCCCGGTACCCGTCGAGCCGCGCCCGGCTGCACAGCAGGTGCGTGGGCCCGGCCACGAACCCGATCCGCCGGTGCCCGATCGAGAGCAGGTGCTCGGTCGCGGCCAGCCCGCCGGCCCAGTTGGTGGCGCCGATCGTCGGAACGTCCATGGCCGGTACGCCGGCCGGGTCGACGACGACCACCGGCACGTTGAGGCGACGGAGCTGGGCGTGCAGCGGGGGAGTCAGGTGGGAGGTCACGAAGATGACCCCGTCCGTGGCCCTGGTGCGCAGATTCTGCAGCCACTGCCGGGCCGCGGTGGACTGCCGGTGGATCGCGGAGACCACGGTGCCGACGCCGGCGCCGTGCCCGACGTCCTCCACGCCCCGGATGATCTCCACGGCCCACGGGCTGTCGAGGTCGTTGAAGACCAGGTCGACGAGCCCGACGCGGCGGACCAGGCGGCTGGTGCGACGGCGGTAGCCGTGGTGGCGCAGCAGCTCCTCGACCCGCTCGCGGGTGTCGGGGGCCACATCGGACCGGCCGTTGAGCACCCGGGACACGGTCGGCACCGACACCCCGGCCTCCCGCGCGATCGCGGTGATGGTCACCCTGCGTTCGTCGTCCGCGCCCACCCGCGCCTCCTTCACCGGTCCGGAAGGTCGACCGCAAGCCGTCGCCAACCCCGTGTCTCGAACGGCGTGCCCGTTCCTCGGGTCATCTTGCCCCACGGGCGAGGGGTTGACGACACGGCAGGTCGGTTCTAGCGTTCGCCAGAGTTACGGAAATGTTCCGGAAGTTTATCGGTCGCCTTTCACCACCCCCCACCACACTGAAAGGGCTCGATGATGACAGTACGATCCCGGCTCGCCCGGGCCGTCGCGGTCGGTGCCGCCCTCGCCCTGGCGCTGCCCCTGGCCGCCTGCGGCGGCGGTGACTCCGCCGGTGACGCCGACGAGATCCACATCCTGGTCTACGGCGACGCCACCAACAAAGTGGAGACGCAGCTCGTCGAGACCTTCAACAAGACCTCGAAGGTCAAGGCCGTGCTGGACACCATCCCCGGCGCGGACTACCAGACCAAGCTGCAGACCATCATCAACACCAACCAGGCCCCCGACGTCTTCTTCAACTGGGGTGGCGGCAGCATCACGCCGTTCATCAAGGCCAACCTGCTGCTGCCGCTCGACGACATGATCGCCAAGGACCCCGGGCTGAAGAGCAACTTCCTGCCCTCGGTGTTCAACACCGCGGTGGTGGACGGCAAGGCGTACGGGGTGCCGATGCGCGGCACCCAGCCGGTGCTGCTGTTCCACAACAAGAAGGTGCTCGCCGACGCCGGCATCACCCCGCCGCAGACGTGGGACGAGCTGATCGCCGCGGTGGGCACCCTCAAGGCCAGGAAGGTCACCCCGATCGCCCTCGGCGGCGGCGACCAGTGGCCCACCCAGATGTGGTACCAGTACCTCTACGACCGGGTGGCCGGGCCGGAGCTGTTCGCGAAGGCCCTCGGCGGCGACAAGGGCGTCTGGGACAGCCCGGACAGCCGGCGGGCGCTGGAGCTGCTGCGCCAACTGAAGGACGCGGGCGCCTTCGGCACCAACTTCGACTCGGTGAAGTTCACCGACGGCGGCTCGCCCGCGCTGCTCGCCAACGGCAAAGCCGGCTTCGAGCTGATGGGCTCCTGGAACTACTCCACCCACAACGACGCCAACCCGGCCTTCGCGGCCAAGGACCTCGGGTGGAGTGCCTTCCCGAGCGTCCCCGGTGGCAAGGGCGACCAGCGCAACGTGGCCGGCAACACCAACAACTTCTACTCGGTGCTCAAGAAGACGAAGCACCCGGAGGCGGTGGCGGAGTTCCTGAAGCTGCAGTACTCCGACGAGTTCGTCAAGGCGCAGTTGTCCATCGGTAACCTGCCCACCACCACCAACACCGAGAAGTTCCTCGACACCGCCACCAGCCCGGCGTACTCGAAGTTCCAGTTCGACCTGGTCAAGCAGGCGCCGTCGTTCCAGCTCTCCTGGGACCAGGCGTACCCGCCGGCCGCGACCACCACCATTCACCAGGCCGTGCAGCAGTACCTCAACGGCCGGATGAGCGCGGACGCCTTCATCAAGGCCATGCAGTCGCTGCAGGCCAGCTGACGGCCGAGCAACCATGACCATCACCACCGTTGCTCCCCGCCCCACGGCGGAGACGCTCCGGTCCGGACGACGCTCGGGCGGCGCTGACCACGGCCGCCCGGGCTTCTCCTGGGCCCTGCCCGCGACCCTCTTCTTCGGCTTCTTCGCGATCGTGCCGTTGGTGCTCGTCGTCGCCCTCTCCTTCATGAGCTGGAGCGGGATCGGCTCCGCCGAGTACGTCGGCCTCGCGAACTGGCGACGCCTCGCCGCCGACCCCACGATGATCCAGAGCCTCTGGCTGAGCGTGCTGCTCACTGCGCTGGGCGTCGCCGTGCAGACCCCGCTGAGCGTGCTCATCGGGGTCTGGGCGGCCGGGCTCCAGCGCAACCGGGCGGTCCTGTCCGCCATCTACTTCCTGCCGCTGCTGTTGTCCGCCACCGCCGTGTCGGTGCTCTGGCGCGCGCTGCTCGACCCGAACTTCGGGGTGCCGGGGCAGGCGAGCTGGCTGTTCGGCGACGGCAACCTCTTCGGCAGCCGGACCGGCGCGATCGGCGTACTGGTCTTCGTCAGCAGTTGGCAGTTCATCCCGTTCCACGCGCTGATCTACCAGGGCTCGGCGCGGGCCATCCCGGAGGTGCTCTACCAGGCCGCCGAGGTCGACGGGGCCGGACGCTGGGGTCAGTTCCGGCACGTGACCCTGCCGCAGCTGCGCAACGCCATGATCACCTCGGTGGTGCTCATGGTGGTCGGCGGGCTGACCACCTTCGACACCGTCCTGATCCTCACCCAGGGCGGGCCGGGCACCGACACCACCATCAGCGCCTACTACATGTACGAGCAGGCGTTCCGCAGCTTCGACTTCGGCGCCGGCGCGGCCATCGCGCTGCTGCTCGTGGTGGTCGCCACGATCATCTCGCTGATCGTGGTGCGGGTCTCCGGGTACGACAAGATGCGCAGCACGATGGAGGGCCTGTGACCCGGCACCGTCCGAACTGGATCGCCGGGGTGGGCTCGGTGCTCTGGCTGCTGCTGGTGGGCCTGCCGATCTACGTGATGGTGGCCATCACGGTGCAGACCCGGCCCGGCTACAGCCAGAACGGGCCGCTCGCTCTGCCCGACACCTTCACCCTGGAGAACTACACCGGAGCCTTCGACGAGGGCTTCGGCCGGTACTTCGTCAACACCGTCGTGGTGACGGTCAGCGTGGTGGCGATCGTGCTGCTGTTGGTGCCGCCCCTGGCGTACGCCATCGTGCGCAGCCGTAGCCGACTCACCAGCGGCGTGTTCCGGCTGTTCCTGCTCGGCCTCGCGATCCCCGCGCAGGCGGTCGTCGTGCCGATCTTCTACCTGATCAGCAAGGCGAGCCTCTACGACAACCTGATCGGCGTCATCCTGCCGACCGCCGCGTTCTGCCTGCCGGTCTGCGCGTTGATCCTCAGCGGCGTCATGCGGGACATCACCTCGGACCTGTACGAGGCGATGGCGATCGACGGGGCGTCACCCGTACGGGTGTTCGTACGCCTGGTGCTGCCGCTGTCGCGCGGTGGCGTCTCCACCATCGCGGTCTTCTCCGCGTTGCAGGCCTGGAACGGCTTCCTCTTCCCACTGATCCTGACCCAGTCGGACGAAACCAAGGTCATCACGCTGGGCCTCTACAACTTCCAAACGGAGCACGGCGTCAACATCCCCGGGCTGCTCGCCGCGGTGGTGCTGTCGATGCTGCCCGTCCTGCTCGTCTACCTGTTCGCCCGCCGGGCCCTCGTGCAGGGTCTGATGGGCGTCGGAGGAAAGTGACCGACAACGTGACCCTGGACATCGAACGAGGCACCGCGATCTGGAACGACCCGACGCAGGAGTTGACCATCCGCGTCGACGCCCTGGTCGCCGCGATGACCCTGGCGGAGAAGGTCTCACAGCTCTACGGCGTGTGGGTCGGTGCGTCCGCTGACGGCGGCGAGGTCGCGCCCTACCAGCACGAGATGGAAGAGCCGGTCGACCTCGACACGCTGCTGGAGACCGGGCTCGGACAGCTCACCCGACCGTTCGGCACCGCGCCGGTGGACCCGGCGCTCGGCGCGCTGTCGCTGCTGCGGACCCAGCAGCGGATCACCGCCGCCAACCGGTTCGGCATCCCCGCTCTGGCCCACGAGGAGTGCCTGGCCGGCTTCGCCACCTGGGGCGCGACCGCGTACCCCGTGCCGTTGTCCTGGGGCGCCACCTTCGATCCCGGGCTGATCCGGCGGATGGCCGCCACGATCGGCGCGGACATGCGTCGCCTTGGCGTACACCAGGGGCTCGCGCCGGTGCTCGACGTCGTCCGCGACGCCCGCTGGGGACGCGTCGAGGAGACCGTGGGGGAGGACCCCTACTTGGTCGGCACGGTCGCCACCGCGTACATCCAGGGGTTGGAGTCCGCGGGCGTGGTCGCCACCCTCAAACATTTCGCCGGTTACTCCGCCTCCCGGGCCGGGCGCAACCATGCGCCGGTCGGCATGGGCCCCCGGGAGCGGGCGGACGTGATCCTGCCGCCGTTCGAGATGGCGGTCCGCGAGAGCGGCGCCCGGTCGGTGATGCACGCCTACACCGACACCGACGGGATACCGTCGGCGGTCGACGAGCAACTGCTGACCGGTCTGCTGCGGGAGACGTGGGGGTTCACCGGCACGGTCGTCGCCGACTACTTCGCCATCGCCTTCCTGCGCACCCTGCACGGCGTCGCCGGCACCTGGGGCGAAGCGGCCGGTGCCGCGCTCGCCGCCGGGGTGGACATCGAGCTGCCCACGGTGAAGACGTTCGGCCCGCCGCTGCTCGCGGCGCTCGCCGCCGGGCAGGTGCCGGAGGCGCTGGTGAACCGGGCCGTGCGCCGGGTGCTGTACCAGAAGGGGCAACTCGGGCTCCTCGACGCGGGGTGGAGCCCGGTGCCGCCGGCACTGGACGGCATCGATCCCACCGACGCCGACATCGACGTCGACGTGCTGCGCGGCACCGTCGACCTGGACCCGCCGGATAACCGGGCGCTCGCTCGGGAGGTTGCCGAGCAGGCCGTCGTCCTGCTGCGCAACGACGGCACGCTGCCACTGGGCCGCCCGGCGCGGATCGCGGTGATCGGTCCGCAGGCAGAGACACCAACGGCGACCCTCGGCTGCTACTCGTTCCCGCTGCACGTCGGGTCCCGCCACCCGCAGATCCCGGTCGGGATCGAGCTGCCCACCCTGGCCGAGGCGCTGGCCGGCGAGTTCCCCGCGAGCGAGGTGATCGTCGCGCCGGGTGTGGGCATCGACAGCCCGGACACCGGCGGGGTCGCCGCCGCCGTCGAGGCGGCCCGGGGCGCTGACGTGGTGATCGCGGCCCTCGGTGACCGGGCCGGGCTCTTCGGCCAGGGCACCAGCGGCGAGGGCTGCGACGCGGAGTCGCTGGCTCTGCCCGGGATGCAGCAGCACCTGCTCGACGCGCTGTTGGACACCGGCACGCCGGTGGTGGTCACGATGGTGGCCGGCCGGCCGTACGCGCTGGGCCGGGCGGTCGACGAGGCGGCGGCCATCGTGCAGTCGTTCTTCCCGGGCGAGGGGGGCACCTCGGCGGTCGCCGGGCTGCTCAGCGGACGCGTCGAGCCGCAGGGGCGGCTGCCGGTCAGCGTGCCGCGCAGCCCCGGCGGCCAGCCCACCACCTACCTTGCCGCCCGGCTGGGGCAGGCCAGTGACGTCTCCAACCTCGACCCCACCCCGGCGTACGGGTTCGGGCACGGGCTCAGCTACACGCGATTCGACTGGTCGGAGCTGATGGTCGAGCAGGCGGTGGCGGAGACCGACGGGGAACTGCGGTTGGCGTTCACGCTGCGCAACAGCGGTGCCCGGTGGGGGAGCGAGGTGGTGCAGCTCTACGCCCACGACCCGGTGGCGTCGGTGGTGCAGCCCGTACAGCGGCTCATCGGCTACCTGCGGGTGCCACTGGAGGCGGGCGCGTCCTGCCGGATCGCGGTGACCGTACCGGCCGACCTGCTCTCGTTCACCGGACGCGACGGACGGCGGGTGGTCGAGCCGGGCGATGTCGAACTGCGGCTGGCCTCATCGAGTACGCAGGCGCGGCTCGTGGCGGCGGTCGCGCTGGCCGGTCCGGCGCGGCACGTGGACCACACCCGCCGGCTACACGCGGAGTTCGAGGTGATCACGCTGGGCTGAGCGCGCTGCGTTGAGCGCCCCAGGTCAAGATCCGCGCAACTTCAGGGAAACTGTTGTCTCGACCCGCTTGGGAGGCAGCAGTTTCCTGGAAAGTGCGCGGATCTTGGCACCTCGGCACGACAGCCGGACCCATTCGCCGGCCGCACCCGCAGTTTGACCATCACCGTGCTGGATGAGCACGCCAAACTGCCCAGTGCGGCGGGCCTGGCCTACAGATCTTGGACAGTTTCCGTTTCGTGCTAACGCGTGACGGGCTCAGCACCCCGACCCCTCGGCTGGACGAGCAATTCCCGACGGGCGACCGCATCGTCGCGACGGTTCAGCTCGTAACCGTCCAGCCGTAATAGGTGGGGCGATCAAGCGCGCGGATAAGCCTGAGCTGCCACGACGGCCGAGTGGGGCTGATAGACAGAACTGGTGCGCCACCGCCTCGCCGCCGCCGTACTCGCGCTCGTCGCGCTGCCCGGCGGCTGCTCGGGGGCGGAGTCCCGCCCGCCGCCCACCCCACCGCGGCCCTCGGCCGTGAGCCCCACCCCGTCGGCGTCCGCAGCCGCCCAGCTGCCCGGTTTCGTGGTGCTGACCGACGTCGACCCGCGCATCCACGCCGACATCCGGTACGCCACGCCGCACAACTTCGTCGGCCGGCCGATCACCGCCTACCCGGAGCCGCTGTGCCTGCTCACCCGGCAGGCGGCCGAGGCGCTGCGCCGGGTCCAGGACGCCGCGCTGGCGGGTGGGCACAGCCTCAAGGTGTACGACTGCTACCGCCCGCAGCCGGCCGTGGACGACTTCGTCGCCTGGGCGAAGCGCCCCAACGAGCAGCAGACCAAGGCCGAGTTCTATCCGGACGTGCCCAAGAGTCGGCTCTTCGCCGAGGGCTACATCGGGGCGCCCACCGCGCACAGCCGGGGCAGCACGATGGATCTGACGCTGGTCGACGAGCCCGCCGCCAGCCAGCCCCCGTACCGGCCCGGGCAGTCGCTGGTCGCCTGCACCGCGCCGCGCGGGCAGCGCTTCGCCGACAACAGCATCGACATGGGTACGGGCTTCGACTGCTTCGACGCCCGCGCGCACACCGCCGACCCCCGGATCACCGGCGTGGCCAGGGACAACCGGCTTTTGTTGCGGCGGCTGATGACCGACACCGGTTTCGTCAACTACGACCTCGAGTGGTGGCACTACGGTCTCCGCGACGAGCCGTACCCGGACACCTACTTCGCCGCGCCGGTGGCCCGCTCCTCGATCGGTTGAGGCCGGGGCGGCACCGCCGCCGCCGATGCGATCCGGCATGATCGGTTCAATGACCACCGAACGGATCGGCCCCCCGGTTACCGGCGACGAGCGAGAGACGCTGCGCGCCTTCCTCGACTTCCACCGCGCGACGCTGGCGCTCAAGTGCGACGGCCTCTCCGACGAGGAGCTGCGCCGGCAGTCGATGCCGCCCTCCACGCTGTCCCTGCTCGGCCTGGTTCGGCACATGGCCGAGGTGGAACGCGCCTGGTTCCGGCGGGTGATCGACGGTGAGGACATCCCGTTGGTCTGGTCGGAGGCCGGCGACTTCCAGGAGGCGTACGACGCCAGCTCGTCCACCCGCGCGGAGGCCTTCGACGCCTGGGAGCGCGAGGTCGCGCACGCCCGCCGGATCGAGCAGGCGGCACCATCGCTGGACGTGACCGGCCGCAACGCCCGCTCCGGCGAGGTGGTGTCGCTGCGGCTGGTGATGCTGCACCTGATCCACGAGTACGCCCGACACAACGGCCACGCCGACTTCCTGCGCGAGGGGGTCGACGGCACCGTCGGCGTCTGAGCACGCCTCGGCGTTGCGCAACGCGGGCCACCTGGTCGACCTGGGATTCTCCTGTGGTGAGGCCGAGTGCCTGGGCCGCTTTGCCGCGGACCGTCACGACAGGGATCGCACCGGCGTGCGAACCGGAAGTGAGTCGACCGCGCCCCGGGCCACTGTTCGGCGTCCTTTGCTCTGCTTCAACCGGCGCAACACTTGCGGCACCTTTTCGTTGCGTCCGTTGAAGCAGAGCAAAGGACGCAACACTGGACCATCGGGTGCGGGCGTGGGGGTCAGGTCCAGTAGAGGATTCGGCAGGCCGGTACTCGCGCGGCCAGCTCGGCGTAGAACCAGTCGCGCAGCTCGGCCATCGTGTCGCGCGGGTAGACGTACTTCACCGCGCCGAACTTGCCGTGTTTGCGGCTGCGCGACTCCTCGTCCATCTCCAGCCGGGTCCGCGGGTACCAGCTCAGCAGCACGTCCTTGCTTCCCGGGGTGAAGCGGTGGGTGATCAGCTCGGCGGTCAGGTCCAGCTCCGGCACCCCGTCGACCGCTGCGCGGACCTGCTCGAGCAGCTCGCCGTAGCTCTCCCGCCAATCCGGTAGGGCGATGATCGGCGCGATGGTCAGCCCGACGGGGTAGCCGTCGAGCGCGAGCCGGCGCAGCGCGGCGAGCCGGTCCGGCACCCGGGCGGTGCCGCCCTCGAACCGTTCGCTGACCGGGGCGCAGTTGACGCTGAACCGGACCCGGGTACGGCCGGCGTGTGGCAGCCCGACGAAGTTGTCCACGTCCGCGTACTTGGTGGTCCAGCGCAGTTGCACCGGCGCGTTCCAGTCGGCGAAGTGCTGCACGGCCCGCTGCCAACTGCCGGTCAGGTGCTCCAGCGCGAGCGGGTCGGTGTAGCAGGACGCCTCGAAGGTGGTGCCCTCGTCGGCGCGCCGCGCGTTGCGGCTGGTCACCGTGCCGCGCCCCGCGTACGAGGTGAGCCCGGCCAGAATGTCGTCGAGGTCCGCGTACACCCGGGTCACCGGCGGGCCGGTCAGTGACCCGGCGAGATAGCAGTACTGGCAGTGCGCCGGGCAGCCCTCGGCCAGGTCGACCCGCCAGTCGGCGCTGGGCGCGATGGGTTGCAGGGTGCGTCGCGACGGCGGGCTCACCACGATCGCCAGGGTCCCTTTGGCGCGGGCGTACGTCTCTCGGTCGGTCTGCCCGCGTACCCCGGTGAGCCGGTTGGCGCGTAGCGGTTCCACCTCGATGCCCAGGGCTTGTACCCGGTCGACGATCCGCTGACCGTGCGGGTGTTCGAGTGCGGCCGGGGTGGCGACCACCCGGTTCGGGGTCCAGCGGCGTGCCGGCCGGGCCGCGGGTGCCAAGCCGGACAGGTCGCGGGTTGGCACCCGCTCGCCGCTGGCGTCGTGCGGTGCGGGAGGCACGTCCAGGGCGAGCGGCTGGTCGACGTCGACCGCGTCCGGGCTGGTCATCCGGCCGGTTTACCCGTTACCGCGCCGATCGCACCTCGCCAGCGAACCGGGCTCGCGATTGACGACACCCGATGCTGCGAATAACATTTCATCAATCTGTAAACCTTGTGAACAAAAGGCAGATTGACGCGGCGGCGCGCGTCCCACGCCACCATCGAAGGGCGATCACGGTGATCACAGACTTCTCCTCTCGCGCAAGGCGCGTTCTCGCACTGCTGGTCGCGTTCGTCGTGGCAGTCAGCGCCGGCATCTTCGTCAACGCCTCCCGGCCGGCGCAGGCCGCACCGACGTTCAAGGTCCTCGCCTTCTACAACGGCACCTGGGACGCCGCCCACATCGACTTCGACCGGGACGCCCGTGCCTGGTTCCCGCAGGCCGCGGCCCAGTACGGCTTCTCCTGGGAGTCGACCACCAACTGGGGTCTGCTGAACACCGCCAACCTGGCCCAGTACAAGGTCATCATGTTCCTCGACGACGCGCCGCCCGCTGCGCAGCGGCCCGCGTTCGAGCAGTACATGCGCAACGGCGGGGCGTGGATGGGCTTCCACGTGACGGCGTTCAACACCAACCCGTCGAGCTGGAGTTGGTACTACAACACCTTCCTCGGCACCGGCGCGTTCCAGACGAACACCTGGGGCCCCACCCGGGTCACGCTGCGCGCGGACAACCGCACCCACGCCGCCACCCGGAACCTGCCCGCGACCTTCCCCTCGGCGATCAGCGAGTGGTACTCGTGGAGCAACGACCTGCGGCAGAACCCCAACATCGACATCCTCGCGTCGATCGACCCGTCCAGCTTCCCGGTCGGCACCGACCCCAACCAATCCTGGTACAGCGGCTACTACCCGATCGTGTGGAGCAACCGGCAGTACAAGATGCTGTACGCGAACTTCGGCCACAACGCGATGGACTACAACACCAACACCGGGTTGTCGTCCACCTTTGACAGCGCGCAGCAGAACAAACTGGTGATCGACGGGCTGCACTGGCTCGCCGGCGTCGGCACCACCCCGCCCACGACACCCCCGCCGACCGACGGCCCGATCTCGCCGACCGCCTGGCACACGGTGGTCAACCGCGGCAACGGCAAGTGCGTCGACGCGCGGGCCGCCGCCAGCTCGAACGGCACCGCCATCCAGCAGTACGCCTGCAACAGCAGCAACGCCCAGCAGTACCAGTTCGTGCCGACCAGCGGCGGCTACCTGCGGGTCAACAACCGCAACAATCCCGCCCAGGTGCTCGACGTAACCAACGTGTCGACCGCCGACTCGGCCCCCATCCAGCTCTGGTCCTACAGCAACGGCAACAACCAGCAGTGGCGGGCAGAGTCCGAGGGTGGCGGGTACTACCGGCTGGTCAACCGCAACAGTGGCAAGTGCCTCGACGTGCCGGGAGGGTCCACCGCGGACAGTGTTCAGCTCATCCAGTTCACCTGCAACGGCACTGCGGCGCAGTCCTTCCGACTGGTGACCCAGCCGTAGAACCGGTGCAGTAACGTCCGCGCATGGCCATCCCCGACCGCGTACCCATCTCCTACGAACCCGACTACCGCACTCGCTACATTGGTCGATATGACGAGGGTCAGTTCTTCGGCTCCGTCACGGCCACCCTGGAGGACGGCAGCGGCGCCGAGGACGACTGGTACCGGTACAAGCGGTGGTACGCCGTGCTGCACCGTTTCGACGCCGACGGCACGCACGCCGGGTCGGACGTGTGGTTCGCGGGCACCAGCGAAGACGAGGCAGCCTCCGGCGATTCGGCGGAGGCTCACCTCGTCGAGTGGCTCGACGCGCTGCCCGGCCGTGTCTTCGCTGACATCGCGATTAGGCTGTTCCAGATCGAGGTCGACGGGCACATCTTCGGCCTCGTCGACGAGTCGGAGGAGTACGACGGCGAGGACCACGCCGAGTTCCTCCCCGACGATCTCGGCTTCGACCCACCCTGGGACGGCTGCTACGACACCTGAGGGACATGGAACATGCCTACCGAGGATGATGGGGCGGAGGACCTGCCCCGCCCTCTTCGCCAGCCCGAACGCGCGGTGATCGAACGTCTGCTCGCCGTACCGTTCCCGGGCCGGGACGAGCTGCTGGCCCAACTGGGCCACACCGTCGTCGACGGTGGCTGCCGGTGCGGCTGCGCGACGATCAACCTGTCCGTCGAACGGTCCGCAGCGGCCCCTGCTCCGGTCGTGACCACGGCACCCGTCTCGGCCGACCTCGGCGAGGGCGACTCCTACGCCGGTGTCATCCTTCTCGTACGCGACGGCTTCCTGTCCTGCCTCGAGGTCTACTCGATCGACGAGCCGGTCCGAAGCCTGCCTCCGGCCGACACCATCCGCCCCCGTCCGGCGCGGTGACGGCGATCCCCGATCAGCGACTGGCTGCGGGTCGGTTCGCCGTCCGGGCCTCGGCGAGGGCTGCGGTGATGCGGGGGAGTGCGGTGCCGATCGGTTCGCGGACCACCGCGACGGCGAGGTCGTCGTAGGGCGTCGGGTCCCGATTGATGATCACCAGCCGAGCCCCGGTGTTGACCGCGACGGCGCACAGCGAGGCGGCCGGCTCCACCCGCAGGGAGCTGCCCACCGCGAGGATGAGCTGGCACGCCTGCGCGATCTTCTCCGCCTGCGCGACCGTTGCGGGGTCGAGGTGCTCACCAAAGAGGACGACGGCCAGTTTGAGGATCCCGCCGCACGTCGTACACCTGGGGTCTTCCTCTCCCGCCGCGACCCGCTCCAGCGTGGCCGCCGTGGGTGACCGCAGGTGGCAGCCGGTGCAGACGACCTCGCGCATGCTGCCGTGCAGTTCCAGGACCTTGCGCGGGGTGGACCCGGCCCTCTGGTGCAGGCCGTCGATGTTCTGGGTCAGGATGCGCACCGCCGAACCGGCCGACCCCCGGCGATCTTGCACTTTCGGTCGCCGATCTGCGTGAAATGTGCCTTACGTCGAGGCAGCAAGTGCAAGATCGCGCAGAAGGGGGTTCAGCTTTCGGGCCCGTAGTGCCCGGGGGCGACCGCTGCCTGCACGACCAGGGCGGCCGCGCCGATCGCGGCGGCGTCGCGGGGCTGGGCGGACAACTCGACAACGATGCCGTGGCGGTGACGAGCGTGCGCGGTCCGGTCCAGGTGCGCGCGGACCCGACGGGCGTAGATCGACCCGGCCAGCGCCACTCCGGGGCCGGTGAGGACGAGCCGACCGAGGTCCAGCAGGTTGACGACCGAGGTGACGGCCACGCTCAGTTGGGCGGCTGCCCGGTCGAGGACGGCGAACGCGGCCGGGTCACCGTTGACCGCGGCGCGGGCCAGCACGTCGTAGGTGCCGGCGGTCGTGGTGGCGTCGGGCGGGAGGATGCCTCGCAGGGTCGGGTCGGCGTGGGCCGCCTCGACGACCGCGGTCATCGAGGCGTACCGCTCGACGCAGCCGCGGTTGCCGCAGGGGCACTCCCGCCCGTCGAAGTCGATCGACAGGTGGCCGAGTTCGCCGGCGTTGAAACTGGCACCTCGGAAGAGTGCACCGTGAAAGACGAATCCGGCACCGATTCCGGCCGAGAGATAGACGCAGCCGAACGATTGTTCACGCGAGACCCGGCGGCTCCAGAATTCGCCGAGCGCGGCCGCCGCCGCGTCGTTCTCGGCGATGACCGGCAGGCCGATCCGGTCGGCGACCTGGGCGCGTACGTCGCCGGTTTCGGCCGGCTCGGTGGGCCGGCCGGGCACCGCCGTCGGCGCCACGATCGCCAGGCCCTCGATGCGGCTGGTGGGCAGGTCGAGGCCGGCCGTGAAGGCATCGAAGCGGTCGGCCAGCCCGGCGGCGAGTGCGTCGTCGCCGGGGATCCGCGGCACCACCTCGCGGCCCACCACGCCCCCGGTCAGGTCGATGGCGACGCAGGTCATCGTGTCCGGGCCGAGGTGGAATCCGACGCCGAATCGACTCGCCGGGTTTATCGAGATCAGTTTCCGGGGCTTGCCCCGGACCGAATCGATGGAGCCGGTCTCGTGAATGACGCCCTCGGCGATGAGGTCACGCACGATGTTCGAGATCGAGGGCTGGGTGAGACCGGTGACCTCGGCGAGTTCGACCCGGCTGATCGCGCCCGCGGAACGGATCACGTCGACGACCAGCGCGCGGCTGCCCGGCCCCGCGGCGGGCGCTTCACGACGTGCCATCCGACTGCGAACTCCGATCTCGGGCTGACGGCGCGCGGCCGTCGGTGGTCAGGCGATACCGTACCTGCCAGCACGGCAGGGGCATGGGCGGAGGATTCGGTGACCAAGACACCACGGCGGGTCGGCCTGGTGCTGGCCCGGGCTTCCCAGGTGCTCGGCGAGGAACCCTTCTACCACGAGTTTCTCGAGGGCTTGGAGCGCGTACTCACCCCGTCGGGCGTATCGGTGCTGGTCAGCGTGGTCACTGACCGGCCCGCCGAGGTCGCCGTGTACGAGCGTTGGGCCGCCCAGCGCGGCGTGGACGCGGTGATCCTGGTCGATCTGAGCCCTGGTGACGAGCGCGTGGGGCTCGTCGCCGGGCTGGGTCTGCCCGCCGTGGTGCTTGGTGATCCGTCGACCGCCGACGGCCTGCCGACCGTCTGGACCGACGACGCCGGCTTCGCCCGCGAGGCCGTGCGGTTCCTGGCCGACCTGGGGCACCGGGTGATCGGGCAGGTGAGTGGCCCGCTGTCGTTCGCGCACACGCAGCTGCGCCGCGGCGGTCTCGAGGCGGAGAGCGCGACCCGTGGTCTGACTCTGCTCACGTCCGAGGGTGACTACTCCTACGAGACCGGCCGTGCCGCGACCGCCGAGCTGCTGGCCGTGGAGGCGTCGCGGCCGAGCGCGATCGTCTTCGACAACGACCTGATGGCACTCGGCGGTCTGCAGGCGGCCGCCGAACGGGGCTTGGCCGTGCCGGGCGATGTGTCCATGGTGGCCTGGGACGACTCGGCCCTGTGCCAGCTCGCGGTCCCGGCGCTGTCCGCCATGAGCCATGACGTGGGCCGGATCGGTGAGCTGGCCGCGCAGGCGATCAGCGACGTGATGGCGGACCGACCCGCTGCCGTCTACGAGGCCCCGACCGCTCACATCGTGGTTCGCGAGAGCACCGCAGCGCACTGATCTATCGGCACGTCACGGCTCCACATCGGAGGCGGCTACTACTTAAATTATTAATCTATGCTTGACACCTCCGAAACCTCCGCAGCATGCTGTGAGCCACGCCACCCGCAACTCCATCAGCGTGGATCGATGCCGAGGCAGAAGGACATCAGCATGACAACCAGAAGACAGACTCTCGCCCTGGGCACGGCCGCGGTGCTCGCGTTTGTGACGGGTTGTACCGGCGGAGCCGGTACGGACGACAGTGACGCCGGCGACTTCTCCGGCGACGTCAAGGGGTCGATCACCGTGCTGACCAACCGCACCGACCTCGCGAACACGGCGCTGCCCGCGTACGCCAAGACGTTCGAGGCGAAGTACCCGGGCACCAAGGTCAGTTTCGAGCCCGTGACCAACTACGAGGGCGACGTCACCACTCAGCTCAGCTCGGGTGACTACGGCGACGTGCTGCTGATCCCCAACACGGTGCCGGTGGACCAGCTCGCACAGTTCTTCGCGCCGCTGGGCAGCGCCGACGAGCTGAAGCCGAAGTTCCGGTTCGCCGACGAGAAGGCCTACGACGGCAAGGTGTACGGCCTGTCCCTCGGCGGCGTGGCGCAGGGCGTGGTGGTGAACAAGCGGATCTGGGCGCAGGCCGGAATCACCGCGCCGCCCCGGACGCCGGAGGAGTTCCTCACCGGACTACGGGCGATCAAGGACAAGACCCAGGCGGTGCCGTACTACACGAACTACAAGGACGGCTGGCCCCTGAGCTTCTTCAACAGTCAACGCGCGATCCTGGCCGACCCGGCGATCAACGAGACGTTCCCGACCGATCCGGCGCCCTGGCAGCCCGGCAAGCTCGCGTACATCACCGATGGTCTGCTGTTCGACATCGTGCGCCAGGGGCTCAGCGAGAAGGACCCGCTGACGACCAACTGGGAGAACTCCAAGCCGATGATCGCCACCGGCAAGGTGGGCGCGATGATCCTCGGCTCGTGGGCGGTGCCGCAGATGAAGGACGCGGCGAAGGCGGCCGGGGCGAATCCCGACGACATCGCGTTCTGGCCGTTCCCCTACCAGACCGAGGGAAAGTTCCACGCCCGCATCGAGGGCGACTACAAGGCCGGGGTCAGCAAGAACTCGAAGAACAAGGCGACCGCCCGAGCGTGGCTGGACTGGTTCGTCGGCGAGTCGGGGTTCGCCCAGGACCAGCAGGCCATCCCGACCCCCACCGGCCAGCCGCTGCCGGCGGTGCTGCAGGACTTCGAGAAGACCGGCGTGAGTCTGATCGAGCTGCCGGCGGCCACCACGAACACCGGTAAGGAGGATCTGATCATCAAGGACTCCGAGATCGACCTGACCGGCAACATCTACCGGCAGAAGCTGGTCGACATCGCGCGCGGCGCCGCGAAGGGCGACAAGGAGTCCTACTTCGCCGACCTCAACGAGCGGTGGGGCGAGGCCCAGCGGCAGGTCATGAAGTGACCAGTGTGGAGTACCGGGCCGGGGCGGCGGTGTCCGCGTCGCCGCCCGCGACCGGCTCGGCGGCTGGCAGGCCGCGTACGGGGTGGTGGCGCCGGTGGGCCCACTGGCTCTACCTGGCACCGGCGCTGGCCCTGCTCATCACGTTCACCTACGTGCCCGTCGGCAACATGATCTGGTACAGCTTCCAACGCTGGGACGGCCTGAGCCCGACGATGACCTTCGTCGGGATGGACAACTACGGCCGCGTGTTCAGCGACGAGGACTACTGGCGAGTCTTCCTGGTCAGCCTCTACTACTTCGTCGCCTCGTTCGCGCAGATCGCGATCGCGCTCTACTTCGCGGTGCTGCTCAGCTTCCAGACCCGGCTGCGCAACCTGTTCAAGGGCATCCTGTTCTTCCCGTACCTGCTCAACGGGGTCGCGGTCGGGTTCGTGTTCCTCTACCTGTTCCAGCCGGACGGCACGCTCGACACGGTGTTGCGACTCGTCGGGCTGGGCGAGCACACCAGGTACTGGTTGGGCGACGCCGAGGTGGCGAACTTCTCGCTCGCCGGGACGTCGGTGTGGCGGTTCACCGGGTTGAGCTTCGTGCTGTTCCTGGGCGCGATCCAGTCGATCCCGACCGAGCTGTACGAGGCAGCGGAGATCGACGGTGCGGGCCGGTGGCAGCAGTTCCGCTTCATCATCGCGCCCGGCATCCGACGGATCATCAGCCTCTCGTTCATCCTGGCGATCTCGGGCAGCCTCGCGGTCTTCGAGATCCCGTTCATCATGACCGGCGGGGCGAACGGCACCCGCACGTTCGTGATCCGGGCGTACGAGACAGCCTTCCAGTTCCGGCAGATCGGCCTGGCGTCGGCGATGGCGGTGGTGCTGCTCCTGCTGGTGCTGGTCATCACCTGGGTCCAGCGTCGGCTCGTCCCGGACGACGAGGTGACGCTGTCGTGAACCTCTTCGCCCGTACGGGTAAGTGGGCCTCCCTCCTGTTGGCCGCGGTGGTGACGCTGGTGCCGCTGGTGGTGGTGCTGTTCGCCGCGTTCAAGACGCACGCCGAGTACAACGCGACCGGGCCGCTGACCCCGCCACGGGACTGGCTCAACCTCGCCAACTTCCGCACGGCGTGGACCGACGGCGACATGCTGCGCGGCTTCTGGAACACGACGGTCATCCTGGTGATCTCGCTGATCGGCACGGTCGCGGTCGGCACCCTCGCCGCGTACGCGGTGAGCCGCTTCACCTTCCGCCTCAAGCGGCTGGTGCTGGGGCTCTTCCTGGTGGCCGCGCTGGTGCCGGGCGTCACCACCCAGGTGGCGACGTACCAGATCGTCAAGTCGATGGGCCTGGTCAACACGCTGGGCTCGGCGATCGTGCTGTTCCTCGGCACGGACATCGTCTCGATCTACATCTTCGTGCAGTTCATGCAGTCGATCCCGCGCAGCCTCGACGAGGCCGCGGTGATCGACGGCGCGTCCCGGTTCACCGTGTACCGGCGGATCGTCCTGCCGCTGATGCGACCGGCGATCGCCACCGTGGTGATCATCAAGGGCATCGCCATCTACAACGAGTTCTACATCCCGTTTCTCTACCTGCGGTCGTCGGACCTCAACGTGATCTCGACGGCGCTCTTCCGCTTCAAGGGCCCCTACGGAGCGCAGTGGGAGACGATCGCGGCCTGCACGATGATCGTCATCCTGCCGACGGTCGTGATCTTCCTGATGCTGCAGCGCTTCATCTACAACGGCATCACCACCGGAGCCACCAAGTGAGCGCGTACCGCGCGGAAGGACGATCGATGATCTGGGTGCAGGATCTGGGCGGGCCGTGGAGCCTGCGGGTCGCGGACGACGCCACCGCCCCCGAGGCCGCGCCGCTGGTCGGCCGGGAGCTGACCGCCACCGTACCGGGCTGCGTGCACGTCGACCTGCTCGACGCCGACCTCCTGCCCGACCCGTTCCAGGACGCCAACGAGCTGGCGGTCGCCTGGGTCGGTCACACCGACTGGACGTACCGCCGCGACGTCGCCTGGCAGGGACCCGCCCACGACCGCGTCGATCTGGTCTTCGACGGGCTCGACACGGTGGCCACGGTGGAACTGGACGGCGTCACCCTCGGCACGACGCGCAACATGCACCGCGCCTACCGACTCGACGTCACGTCCCTGCTGGACGGCGATCCGAGGTCGCTCCAGGTGCGGTTCACGTCGGCCTACACCGAGGCGGACACCATGCGCTCCGCGTTCGGCCCTCGACCGAACGCCTACCCGGAACCGTTCAACTTCATCCGCAAGATGGCGTGCAGCTTCGGCTGGGACTGGGGGCCGACGCTGGTCACCGCCGGCATCTGGCGGCCCGTCCGGTTGGAAGGGTGGAGCACCGCCAGGCTGGCGGCGGTCCGGCCCCTGGCCACCTGGCGCGACGGCGGGGGAGTGCTCGACCTGACGGTCGAGGTCGAGCGCACCCGCGACGAGCCGCCGCTGCGCGTACGGGCACTGCTCGACGGGCGTGCGGTCGCCGACTTCGTGCTGCCGCCCGGAGTCGGAAGAGGCAGGGTCGAGACCGCCATCGCCGAGGTGCGGCCCTGGGCACCGATCGGGTACGGCGACCAGCCGCTCCACGAGTTGACCGTGGAGTTGAGCGCCGCCGGCGAGGTCCTGGACCGTTGGCAGCGGCGTACCGGCTTCCGCAGCGCGGAGATCGACCGCACGCCCGACGCCGTCGGCCACCGCTTCGTCGTCCAGGTCAACGGCGATCCGGTGCTCATCAAGGGCGTGAACTGGATCCCCGACGACATCTTTCCGGCCCGGATGACCCGGGAGCGCTACGAGCGGCGGCTCCGCGAGGCGGCCGCCGTGGGCGTCAACCTCATCCGGGTGTGGGGCGGCGGCATCTACGAGAGCCGCGACTTCTACGAGGTGTGCGACGAGTTGGGCCTGCTGGTGTGGCAGGACTTCCTCTTTGCCTGCGCCTGCTACCCGGAGGAGGAGCCGCTCTACTCCGAGGTGGTGGCCGAGGCGCGCGAGAACGTCACCCGGCTGGCCGTACACCCGAGCCTGATCACCTGGAACGGCAACAACGAGAACCTGTGGCTGCGAGGAGCCAGTGGCTGGGATCGGCAGCCCGGCGGCGAGCTGAGTTGGGGCGAGACCTACTACCTGCGGACGCTTCCGGAGATCGTCGCCGAGCTCGACCCCAGCCGCCCGTACCAGGCGGGCAGCCCCTGGTCCGGCTCGTGGCAGCACGCGCCGAACGATCCCGACCACCAGACCTTCCACTCCTGGGAGGTCTGGAACCGGGAGGGCTACGACCACTACCGCGACTCGACGCCCCGCTTCGTCGCCGAGTTCGGCTGGCAGGCACCACCCGCCTGGCGCACCCTGCGCGACGCGATCTCCGATGAGCCGCTGCGCCCCGACTCGCCCGGCGTGCTGCACCACCAGAAGGCCGAGGACGGCAACGGCAAACTCGCCCGTGGTCTCGCTCCGCACTTTCCCGAGCCGACGAGCGTCGAGGCGTGGCACTACCTCCACCAGCTCAACCAGGTGCGGGCGATCCGCACCGGTGTCGAACACTGGCGGTCGTCCTGGCCGCACACCGGCGGCACCATCCTCTGGCAGCTCAACGACCTCTGGCCGGTCACCTCGTGGGCCGCCATCGACGGGGCGGGACGGTACAAGCCGCTGTACCACGCGCTCGGCGAGCTCTACGCGCCGCGCGCGCTGACCATCCAACCGCGCGACGGGGACCTGGTCTTGGCGGTGCTCAACGACAGCCCACAGCCGTGGCACGGCCAGCTCACCGTCGCGCGGCAGGACGCCGGCGGCGAGGTGGTCGCCGAGCACACGCAGGAGGCGACGGTCGCCGCGCGGACGGTGGCGCTGGTGCCGGTACCGCGACACGTCACCGGGTTCACCTCGGACGCCGAGATCCTCGTGGCTCGGCTCGACGCCGCGCGGGCGCTCTGGTTCGCCGTACCGGATCGGGATTTTCCGCACGCCGACGCCGGTCTCACGGTGAGCGCCGACGCGGTCCCCGGCGGCCTCGACGTGCGGGTGCAGGCCACCGGACTGGCCCGCGACGTGCTGCTGCAGGCCGACCGGATCCACCCGGCCGCGGTCACCGACCGCGGTTTTCTCACCCTGCTGCCGGGCGAATCCACGACGATCGCCGTCCGTGGACCGGCCGAGCTGGAACCGGCCCTGGTCAAGGCGCCCTGGGTGCTGACCGACCTGGCCACGGTGCTCCGCCGGGCGTGAGCCGCGCCCGGTCCGTCCACTCCCCACGAAGGAGGAGCCCATGAAAGTCCGGCGGATTCCCCTGACCGCCCTGGTGACGGCGCTCGTCGTCGCCACCCTGGCCCCGCCACCCGCGCAGGCCTTCCCCGCGACGCCGAAGTCGACGGTGCTGAGCTACCTGCGCTCGATCACCGGAGTCTCGATCGTCAGCGGCCAGCACAACAAGGAACCGGCCACCGCCCCGGGCCAGTACACCCGCCAGGTGTACGACGTCACCGGGCAGTGGCCGGGCCTGTGGGGCGGCGACATGATGTTCAACCCCGACGACGTGGCCAACCGGCAGCGGGTGATCGACCAGGCCAAGCTCGAATGGGCCGGCGGGTCACTGGTCGCGCTCACCTGGCACGCCTGCTCGCCGACCGTCGGCGCCACCTGCGCCTTCGGAGGTGGGGTGCAGACGCAGATCTCCGACGCCCAGTTCCAGCAGGTCGTGACCGGCGGCACGGCGCTCAACACCACCTGGCGGAGCCGGATGGCGGCCGTCGTGCCGTACCTGCGACAGCTCCGGGACGCCGGGGTGCCGGTGCTGTGGCGGCCGTTCCACGAGATGAACGAGAGCTGGAACTGGTGGGGCAACCGGCCCGGCGCGAACGGTTCCGCCAAGCTCTTCCAGCAGATGCGCGACTACTTCGACAGCCAGGGTCTCGACAACCTGATCTGGGTGTGGAACGTGCAGGACAACCCCGCTGGCGGCTGGGCCAACTACTACCCCGGCAACGGCTACGTGGACGTGGTGACGCTCGACGCCTGGTACAAGAACTATCCGTCGGCGGGCGACTACCAGCAGATCCAGTCGATCGCGGCCGGCAAGCCGATCGCCCTCGCCGAGCTGGGCAAGGTGCCGAACGCGGCGCTGCTGTCGAGCCAGCCGCGCTGGGCGTACTTCATGATCTGGTCGGAGCAGTTGCGCGGCACCAACACCAACGCCGAGATCCAGGCCACCTACTACCATCCGCGGGTGCTCAACCAGGGTGAGGTGACCCTCGGCTCCGGACCCCCGCCTGTGACGTCGGGCAAGATCCGCGGAGTCGGCAGCGGCAAGTGCGCCGACGTGGCCGGAGCCAACAGCGCGAACGGCACCGTGGTGCAGCTCTACACCTGCGACACCAACGGGACGGCGCAGGGCTGGACCGTCGGGTCGGACGGCACCGTCCGGGCGCTCGGCAAGTGCCTCGACGTGGCTGGCGGCGTCAACGCCGACGGCACCAGGGTGCAGATCTGGGACTGCGTGGCGGGCAGCGGCAACCAGCAGTGGCGTTACGGCGGCTCGGCGCAGACCCTGGTCAACCCGGCGACGGGCCGGTGCCTCGACGCCGCCGGGCAGGGCACGGCCAACGGAACGCCGCTGCAGATCTGGAGCTGCACGGGCAACGCCAACCAACGCTGGACCATCCCGGCCTGACCCACGCCGGGACGTCGGGCGTCCGCCCGGCGTCCCGGTCAGGCCCTGCGACGACTACCCGGCGGCACGGCCGAACCGGGTCGCGACGGCCTGGAGCACGGCGCGCAGCTCCGGTGGGTCGAGCACGTCGAAGTCGACCTCGATGGTGCCGAGGAAGGCGGCCAGGTTGGCCAGCGACTCCCCACCGGTGTGCAGCAGGCAGGTGCGCTCGTCGACCGCCTCGAGCAGCCCCGCCGTGGTCGGGATCCGTTCGGTCATCAGCGCCGCCGGGGCGTGCAGACGTACCCGGGCGGAGTGTCGCCATGCCGTGGAGCCGACGCCGCGCAGCACGTGCGCGACCGCGTCACCACCCGGCGGCTCCCGGGGTGGGAAGCGCGGGCCGGTCGGTGTCCGCGGCTGGATCCGGTCGGCACGGAAGGTCCGCCAGTCGCCGCGCCCAATGTCCCATCCCAGGAGGTACCACCGGCGGCCGGTGTAGATCAGCCGGTACGGCTCGACGTCCCGGACGGTGGCCGCGCCGTCATGCCCGTCGTAGTCGAAGCGCAGGCGCTCCCGGCGATGCACGGCGGTGGAGACGGCGGTGAGTGTCGCCGCCTCCACGGTCGGCCCACCGGCTACGGCGGAGACGGTCGCGGTGCGCAGGGCGTCCACCCGGTGCCGCAGCCGGGCCGGCAGTGCCTGCTCCAGTTTGGCCAGCGCGCGCAGCGAGGTCTCCTCGATGCCGCTGACCGTGCCGGACGCGGCGACCCGTAGGCCGACCGCCACGGCCACCGCCTCGTCGTCGTCGAGCAGCAGTGGTGGCAGCGCGGACCCGGCACCGAGCCGGTAGCCGCCGGCGACCCCCGGGCGCGACTCGATCTGGTAGCCGAGGACGCGCAGCCGCTCGACGTCGTTGCGCACGGTCCGGGTGGTCACCGCCAACCGCTCGGCCAGCGTGGCGCCGGACCAGTCCCGGTGGCCCTGCAAGAGGGCCAGCAGCCGCAGCAGCCGCACCGAGGTCTCCACCATGCCGGCAAGTCTGCCAGCGATTGTCTTGCAAACGACGTCCACAAAAGGGGAGGTGGATCGTGGCTCTGGGCTGCGGCCCCGCCCTCTGCTCGCGGTGCGCCGATATCCATTGCGGACTCGGTCCGGCCCTCCTACTCTCGTCAGTGCAAGGTCGACCACAACCCCGAAGGGAGCACGCCGTGTCGCAGCGCGTCCGTACCAACGCCGCCTGGCACCTGCTCCCCGGCAACACCCTTGTCTATTGCGGTGCCAAAACCCGCTGCTGCCGCCTGAACGAGCGCCGGCAGCCAGGGGGGCACGACTGACGTTGACGCGTCCGTCGGCCGCCCATCCCTTCGAGGATCGGGCGGCTTTCTCGTATCCACGCCGTCGCGCCACCCCGCGACCGCATCTGATCATTTTCGGTCATCGTTTGATGGCGGCACGACATAAGGAGACGACCATGGGATTCACCCCTCTCGCCGGTACGCGGGCACCGGTCCGGGTCTGGACCGACCCGTACGCCATCGAGCCGCAGGCCGCTCAGCAACTGCGCAACATCGGCGCGCTGCCCTGGGTGCAGGGTGTCGCGGTGATGCCGGACGTGCACTTCGGCAAGGGCGCCACGGTCGGCTCGGTCATCGCCATGCGGCAGGCCGTCTCGCCGGCCGCGGTCGGCGTCGACATCGGCTGCGGGATGTCGGCGGTCCGCACCTCGCTGACCGCCGCCGACCTGCCCGACGACCTGGCGGGGCTGCGCTCCGCGATCGAGGCCACCATCCCGGTCGGCTTCGCGCAGCGGGACGACGCGGTCAACCCGCGCCGGATCCGTGGTCTGGAGCAGGCCGGCTGGGACGACTTCTGGGGCCGGTTCGCGGGCCTGGACCGGCGGGTGGCGCAGCTGGAGACGCGGGCACGGCGGCAGCTCGGCACCCTCGGCGGGGGTAACCACTTCATCGAGGTCTGCCTGGAGCAGGGCGGCGCCGACGAGGGCCGGGTCTGGCTGATGCTGCACTCCGGGTCGCGCAACATCGGCAAGGAGTTGGCCGAGCGGCACATCGGTGTGGCTCGGAAGCTGCCGCACAACGCGGACCTGCCCGACCGGGACCTGGCCGTGTTCCTCGCGGGTACGCCGGAGATGGACGCGTACCGGCGGGACCTGTGGTGGGCGCAGGAGTACGCGCGGCGCAACCGGGCGGTCATGCTGGCGCTGTTCTGCGGCGTGGTGCGCGAGCACTTCCCGCAGGTCAGCTACGACGAGCCCATCTCGTGCCACCACAACTACGTGGCGGAGGAGAGCTACGACGGGGTGCAGGTGCTGGTCACCCGGAAGGGCGCGATCCGGGCCGGTCAGGGCGACCTGGGCATCATCCCCGGGTCGATGGGCACCGGGTCGTACATCGTGCGGGGCCGGGGTAACCCGGACGCGTACTGCTCGGCCTCGCACGGGGCCGGGCGGCGGATGTCGCGGGCGCAGGCCAAGCGGACGTTCAGCACGGAAGACCTCGCCGCGCAGACCGCGGGTGTGGAGTGCCGTAAGGACGCCGGGGTGGTCGACGAGATCCCCGGCGCGTACAAGGACATCACCGAGGTGATGGCCCAGCAGGAGGACCTGGTGCAGGTGGTCGCGCACCTCAAGCAGGTCGTCTGCGTGAAGGGCTGAGAGCGGTACGCGCGGGCCGGTGGGACCGGCCCGCGCGGTCGCCTCAGTAGCCGGGGAAGACCTGGCGCAGCTCGTCCAGGGTCAGCGGGCCGGTCAGCGTCACCGTGTCCGGCGTGTACGTGGACCCGAGACGGCCGGTGGCCAGTCGCAGCCACGCCTCGGCCGGCATGGTCAGCTCCCCGTCCGGCTGCTCCGGGACGTCGGTCAGCTCGACCTGCTCGCCCAGCCGCAGCCCGTACGTCTGCTCCGGGCTGGTCAGCCGCAGCCGCAGCGTGGTCGGCCGACCCGCGAGCACGTCCGGTCGGCTCGACCAGGCCAGCATGCCGCCGATCTGCTCCAGCAGCAGCGTGACCGCGTCCGGCGTCACCGCCGCGAACGGGTTGAACGCCACCTCGACGTCCCACTGGTGCAGGGCGAACTCGCTGAGCCGGAACCGACCCGAGGTGGCGACGTCGACGGGCTCCGGCAGGAAGCCGAGGGGGATTCGCAGCGAAGCCCGGCTCTCGGCGTCCAGCGCCTCGTACGCCTCGACCAACTTCTCGTTCGCGGCGAGGAACCCGGCGGCGTGCTCGGCCGGGGTCATCGCGTCCCAGCGCTGCCAGACGCCACGGTTGAAATCGCCGTCCGGGCCGGGCGCGCCGGACCGGGCGGCGGTCAGCGACGCGAGGCCGATCTCCGCGCCGCTGCCGAGGTGGCTGAGCACCTGGGACACCGGCCACTCGCTGGCGCCCGACGGGCGGAGCAGGTCGTCGTCCTTGAGGTCCCGGACGAGCGCGGCGAGCTCCTCGTGGCCCGCGCGCAGGGTCGTGATGACGTGGTCGGCAGCCGTGGACATAGGTCTCCTCAACGGAACTTCGACGATAATCGGGACGCTACCGGACGAGGTCGCCGGCCGGTCCACCCCCGGGTTGGAGGCGGGCCGGCCGGCGACCCCGACGGTCGACTCAGCCCATGTGCACGGCGTTGCCGGTGGGGATGTCCTCCTTGCGCACCTTGATCAGGATCAGGGTGGCCAGACCGGCGAGCACGATCAGGGCCGCGCCCCACGCGAACGCCACGCGGTAGCCGTGCACCAGCGCCTCGACCTGGTTGACCGGGTTCGGCGCCCGGCCGACCAGATAGGCGGCGACCGCGCTGGTGTAGAAGGTGTTCAGCAGCGCGGTGCCCAGCGAGCCACCGACCTGCTGGGTGGCGTTGAGCGTGGCGCTGGCCGCGCCGGCGTCGTGCTCCGGCACCCCGACCAGCGCGAGGCTGGACAGCGGCACGAAGGTGAAACCGAGGCCCATGCCGAGGATGACCTGGGCGGGCAGCAGGAGGGTGAGGAACGAGGTGTCCACGTCGATCTGGGTCAGCGCCAGCATCGCCAGGGCGGCGAGCACGGAACCGCCGACCATCAGCGGCTTGGCGCCCACCCGCGGCATCAACTGGCTGGCGCCACCCGCGGCGATCAGCACACCCGCGGTGACCGGCAGCGACGCGAGCCCAGCCTCCAGCGGCTTGTACTGCAGCACCACCTGGAAGTAGAAGGTCAGGAAGAGGAACGCGCCGAACAGGCCGGCGCCGATCAGCGTCGAGGCGAGGTACGCCCCACCGCGGTTGCGGTCCAGGATGATCCGCAGCGGCAGCAGCGGGTGGTTTGAGCGCAACTCGATCACCACGAACGCGGCGAGCAGCACCACACCGGCGGCGATGAAGCCGAGCGTCGCGGCGGCGTCCCAGCCATCCTCGGCGGCCTTCGTGAATCCGTACACCAGGGAGACCAGGCCGGCGGTGACGACCACCGCTCCGGGCACGTCGTAGCGGGTGTTGCCGTGCGCCCGGCTCTCCGGCACCAGCGGAAGCGCGAAGGCGATGGCGATCGCGGCGACCGGGATGTTGACCAGCAGGCACCAGCGCCAGTTGGCGTACTCGGTGAGCACCCCGCCGAGCAGCAGGCCGACCGCGGATCCGCCACCGGCGATCGCGCCGTACACGGCGAACGCCTTGGCCCGCTCCGTGGCCTCGGTGAACAGGACGGTGAGCAGCGCCAGCGCCGCCGGGGCGAGCAGTGCGCCGAAGGCGCCCTGCAACGCGCGGGCGGCGAAGAGCATCGTGCCGGTGGTGGCCAGACCACCCAGTGCGGACGCGAGCGCGAAACCGGTCATACCGACCAGGAAGGTGCGCTTGCGGCCCCAGAAGTCGGCGATCCGGCCGCCGAGCAGCAGCAGGCCACCGAAGGCCAGCGTGTAGGCGGTGATCACCCACTGCCGGTTCGCGTCCGTGATCCCCAGGTCGACCTGGGCCTTCGGGAGCGCGATGTTCACGATGGTGGCGTCCAGGACCACCATCAGCTGCGAGACGGCGATGACCGCCAGCGCGATCCAGCGCCGCGGATGCGGTGCGCCTGTCGACGTCCCGGCGTCAGGTGCGCCGGGCGCGGTCGAGGTAGTTCCGGGCATGGTGAAGCCTTCCGTGTTTCTGGTGTGTCAGTGGAATCAGGCGTGGGACGGGCGGTCGGGGTGGTAGAGCAACACCGGGATCAGCACCTGGTCGACGACCTGGGTGAGGAACGCGTCATCGGCGGGTAGGCCGTGCGCGACGATGCGCGACATCATCAGCGAGGGGGCCAGATCGTGGAACAGCTCCCGCTCGCCGGCCTCTGGTGGGATCTCCGCGCGCGCGGCGGCCCGGACCAGGATGGCCGTGCTGGCCACCCGCCCGGCGGGCAGCACCTGGTGGCGTACGAGGCGCTCCAGCTCGGGGTTGGTCCGCATGGCGAAGGTCAACGCCTGCATCAGGTCGCAGTCGGCGACGCAGATCGCGGCGGTGGCGCGCAGCAGCTCGATCAGATCGCCGCGGAGCGAGCCGGTGTCGGGCGGGTTGAGCACTCCCACGTGCCGGTCGCGCAGGGCGGCCACCACAAGCTCGGCCTTGCCGTCCCAGCGCCGGTAGACGGTGGCCTTGCTGACGTGGGCGCGGGCGGCGACGGCGTCGATGGTCAACCGGTCGAAACCGACCTCACGCAGCAGCTCGATGACCACCGCGAAGAGGGCGCTGTCGGTGCACCGCGCACTGCGGGCGGCCGGCACCCCGGCGCCCGCGCCCACCTGCTGACCACCCAGCATCTCGACCCCCCGCGAAACGATGTCGTACTGAACGTAGTTCGCGGTTTGGAGATCATGCAGGGTTTTATGAGTTTCGTCGCACTGAGCTGCCGAAACGATTACGTTTCGCCCTGGCGTCCGGCGGATGAACCAGGTGGTCAGCCACCGGTAGGGGAGAGGAGCACCGGTACGGCCACCGTGTTGATCCGGGAGCCGTCCCGCGCGGACACCTCGTACACCTCGACGGTGCCGCGCTGCTCCCGGGCCGTACGCCAGCCGACCACCACCCGGTACGCGCCCCGGCAGCCGCTGCCGCAGCTCGCCGTGCCGAAGCCGGTGGCCACCTCCCGGCCGGTGCCGTCGAGGACCCGGACGCTCACCGTGGCCTCGAACACGTCGGCGGTGCCGGTGACGGTGAGCGGAGAGGTGACCCGCGCGCCGACGCTCGGGCCGGCGACCACGATCGGCGGCAGCAGATCCGCGTAGTCGGCCCGGTCGACCGGCGCGCCCCCGGCGAAGCGGACCTGCCGCACGGTGGGGAACTGGGTGAGCGTCCACACCACCTGCGCCTCGCGGAGGCGGTGCTCCAACCGGTCGTCCACCGACGGGACGGCCCCGAGCGTCGCCACGCCGTCGACGATCCGGGTGATCTCGACGCCGGCCGGGAGCAGGGTGGCCAGCCCGGTCGCCGCCTCCGCCGCGGTCGGCCCGGCGGCCAGTTCGGTCAGTGCCAGTCGGGACGTCCCCACGGTGGCCGGTCGGGTCCGCCGGGTCGGGACGAGCCGCCCGGACCGGACGTACCACAGCTCGATCGTCACGGTGTCGAGCTGGCGTCCTCCGGTGCTGGCCGGCGCCGCCGGGTCAGACGGGGTGCCGGTGGCGGACGGTCGCGGCCCTGCCGACGGCGTCGGCGCCGGATTCGGGCGCACGGTCGGCGCGGCGGTCGACGGGGCCACGGTGGGTGCCGGGCCCAGCGCACCGGAGCGGGATGTGCCACACCCGCCGACGAGCAGCGCGACGACGAGCGTCAGCACGGCGGCGCGCCCCCGCCTCATCCCGCGCCGCCCGTCGTCGTGCCGGCGGGCTGGCCGCCGGTGTGTTGTGCGGGAGGCTCGGCCGGTCGCTGCTCGCGGTCGCCGCCGTGCGGTTCGGCGGGCAGTTCCAGCCGGAACCGGGCGCCAGCGCCCGGAGAGCTGTGCACGCTCAGCACCCCGCCGAGCAGGATGGCGTTCTCCCGGGCGATGGCCAGACCGAGGCCACTGCCGGGGCCGGAGCGGGCCGGGTCGACCTTGTGGAAGCGGTCGAACAGGTGCGGCAGATGCTCGGCCGGAATGCCCGGCCCCTGGTCGGTGACCTCGAAGACGACCAGGGGGCCGGCGGCGGCCACGCTGGCCCGGATCTCGCCCGCGCCGTGTTCGACCGCGTTGGCGACCAGGTTGGCCAGCACCCGCTCCAGCCGACGCGGGTCGGTGGGCAGCACGACCGGGTCGGCAGCGATGAGCACCCGGTCCGACCAGCCCCGGGCCGCGACGATCGCGTGCAGCAGGGCCGGCGCGTCGACCGGGCCGACGGAGAGCGGCTGCCGGCCGGCATCCAGCCGGGAGATCTCCATCAGGTCCTCGACCAGGCGGCGCAGCCGGACCACGTCGCCGACCAGCAGCCGCGCGGCCGGCCGGGCGTCGCCGGGCAGCTGGTCGAGGTGCTCGCGCAGCAGCGATGCCGCCGCCACCAGGGCGGTCACGGGGGTACGCAGCTCGTGCGCGACGTCGGCGGTGAACCGCCGCTCCCGGGCCTGCGCCGCGGACAGGGCGACGATCTTCGACTCCAGCGCGTCGGCCATCTCGTTGAACGACGCCGCCCAGACGCTGAACTCGTCGCGCCCCCGCACCGGTAGGCGGGTGGCGAGCAGACCCTCGGTGAGCGCCTGGGCGGCCCGACTGGCCCGGCCGACCGGTTCCAACGTGCGGCGGGCCAGCGCGTGGCCCACGGCGGCGGCGAGCAGCACCACGAGCACCCAGCCGGCCAGCAGTGCGGTGCGGAGCTGACCGACGTCGGCGGCGATGTCGTCCTCGACCGTGATCACGTACAGCTCGGCGGTCGAGCCGGGGATCCGGCCGCCGACCACCAGCAGCCGAGGCCGCTCCGCTGGGGCGGAGCGCTGGTAACCGAGCTGCCCCTCGGCGACGGTGGCCCGCAGCCGTTCGCCGATCGTCGGGGCGTACGCCGGGTGGGAGGGTCGGGCCGGGCCGTCGACGAGCACCACGTGTCGACCGCTGCCCTCGAAGCTGGTGAGCAGGTCGGTGCCGCGCTGGTCGGTCAGCGGCAGGAACTGCCCGGCGAGGACGAGCTGGTAGCGGGCGTCGGCGGCGGCCTGCTGGAGCGAGGCGTCCGACCAGGACTGGCGCAACAGCAGCCCGGCCCCACCGGCGAGCAGGCCGGCGGACACCCCGGCGACCAGCACGAACGCGATCGTCAGCCGGCGTCGCAGGCGACCAGGGGGCACCGCGCGTCCGGCCATCGCCGCCCCTTCCGTCAGTCGCTGGACAGTTTGTAGCCGGCGCCGCGCACGGTGCGGACCATCCGCGGGCGGGCCGGATCGTCCTCGACCTTGGCGCGCAACCGCTGCACCGCGACGTCGACCAGTCGCGAGTCGCCCAGGAAGCTGTGGTTCCAGACCAGGTCCAGCAGCAGCTCCCGGGTGAACACCTGCCCGGGCCGGCGGGCCAACTCCAGCAGCAGGCGGAACTCGGTGGCGGTCAACGCCACCTCCCGGCCGTCGCGGCGGACCACGAAGCTGCCGGGATCGATCTCCAGGTTGCCGACCTCGATGGTGGTCGAGGCGATCGGCGCGCTGGCCCGGCGCAGCACCGAGCGGACCCGGGCCACCAACTCGGGCAGGTCGAACGGCTTGCGCAGGTAGTCGTCCGCCCCGCACTCGAGCCCGACCACCACGTCGAGCGTGTCGGTGCGAGCGGTCAGCATCAGGATCGGCACCTGGCTGGTCCGTCGGATCTCCCGGCAGACCTCCAGGCCGTCGAGGCCGGGCAGCATGACGTCGAGCACGATCAGGTCGACCGGATGGGCCCGCCACGCCGCCAGGGCCTGCCGCCCGTCGACGGCGGTGTCGACCCGGAAGCCGGCACGGCGCAGACCGAGGGCGGTGACCTCCCGGATGGAGGCATCGTCCTCGACCACCAGCACGCGGCCCTCCATCACCTGAGGGTAGACCCGCTGCCACCGTGCGTAGTCCTGGCAACATGGTCGGTTTCGGTAGGCCGGCCGGCCACCGGGCTCGTCCTCGATCCGATCACCGCACACGAAGGGGCGCCACGTGCAACGTCATGGCTGCGTGATTCGACTCCGCCCGGAGCAGCGGGAAACCTACCTGCGGTTACACGCCGCCGTCTGGCCGAGCGTCGAGAAGACGCTTCGGGCGGCGAACTTCCGCAACTACACGATCTTCCTCCGCGACGACCTGCTGTTCGGCTATTACGAGTACGTCGGTGACGACTACGACGCCGACCTGCGGCTGATCGCCGCCGACCCGCAGACGCAGGCGTGGTGGAAGCTGACCGACCCGTGTCAGGAGTCGATCGCCGAGCCCGGCTCGGGGGACTGGTGGGCCCCGATGCGCGAGGTCTGGCACCTGGCCGACGAGGCGCCCGACGAGGTGCCCGATCAGGCCCAGCAGGGTTCTGGCCGCTAGGTCCTGTTTCGCGGATTTCTTGAGGAGACGGCGGGTCGAGGGCGGTCAGTCATCGCTCAGCCCGCCGTCGGGCCTCGTGCCCCGGGCCTGCTGTTTCGGGTCCTTTGCTCTGCTTCACCCGGCGCAACACCGATCGGGTCGCTTCGTTGCGTCCGTTGAAGCAGAGCAAAGGACGCGAACCTGAGCCGGTCACCTTGGAGCCCAGCGAGGGGAGAGAAGACGGCCTCGGTGTGGTCGCGCGCTACGACGAGGGCCGACGAGCGAGGTTCGTGATCCGGGAGACCGGACGCAGCCCAGAACGGGTCCTTCGAGGATGGGGCTTCCGGCGGGGTGACAACTCGGCTTTTACATTGAAGAATAGCTCCATCGCGCTATGCGGATGCGTCAATATTTTACGGAGGAAACGTGGTCACGAGAAGAAGCCTGCTCGTCGCTGCCGGTGCTGCGGTTGTCGGCGCCGTACCGCTGGCCAACGCGGCCGCGGCCGCGTTGCCGCAACTGGACATGGAGGCGCTGATCAAGGCGGCGCAGATCGACCCGCGCCGGCCGGACACGGCGCTCACCGAGGGGGCCAAGGACAGCGTCCTGCTGGTCGAGCGCGCACTTCAGGCGAAGGGGCTGCTGTCGTCGACGTACGTCGACGGGCACTTCGGCACCAGCACGATCGCCGCGTACGCGGCGTACCAGCGCTCCCTCGGCTACACCGGGCTCGACGCGACGGGCCTTCCCGGCCCGTCGTCGTTGCGGTCGCTCGGCGAGGGCCGTTACACCGTCGTCAAGGCGATCTCACCCGGCAGTGTGGTGACCCTGCGCGGTGTGCAGGTCAACACCCGCACCAGGTCGATGCTGTTCGAGGCCGAACGCCTGCTCGGCCGTCAGCTCGGCATCACGCAGGGCTCGTACAGCAGCGATGTGGGCGCCTCCGCCGGCACCCACGACGGCGGTGGTGCGCTCGACCTCTCGGTCAGCGGTCTGTCCTCGGCTGTCCGGACGGACGTGCTGCGTCGACTGCGGACGGTGGGCTTTGCCGCGTGGCTGCGAACGCCGGCGCAGGGGGACTGGGGCTACCACATCCACGCTATCGCGCTCTCCGACACCGACCAGTCGACCGGTGCGCAGAATCAGGCCGGCGACTATTACCTCGGTCGTAACGGTCTGGCCAACCGGGGCGCCGATGATGGCCCGGCGGTCAGTCCCAAACGGACCTGGGAGGAGTACCAGCGCACGCTCTGAGGCTCACTGGTTCTCCCGTACCAACACTGGCTGTTCTGCGTACCAAAGGAGCGAATTTGTCCATCCGTCGTAGCCGTTTCCTGCGCGGCACCGTCGCTGTGCTCACCACGGCCCTGACAACCGCGGCGATCAGCGTCGCCAGTTCGACCGGGGCCCAGGCCGCCGTGAACAGCTCGGCGAGCTATCTGGTGGTCTACAACAACAACATCGAGAACTGGCTGCCGAGCTCCTGCGCGGACGGTTACAGCTGGGACCGGTTGATCACCTACATCAAGGGCCGGCCGTTGAGCCCGGACGTCTTCACGGTGCAGCAGGTGTCCAACCAGACGCAGCTGAACACCCTGACGCAGCGTCTCTCCGACGAGCTACCCGGCACGTACGCCGGGCAGATCGCGATCGCGAGCCCGGGTTCGATGGGTTACACCAGCACCTGCGGCAAGTTGAAGAACCAGCAGACCAACGCGGTCATCTACCGCTCGGACCGGTTCACCTACGAGGACGCCACGCGTTGGCGGTCCGACGCCCCCGAGGACTACGACGCCGGCACCGGCGGGTGCCAGAATCTCGAGCCCACCCGCAGCAGCCAGGACCGCGTCCACAACATCGCCGTTCGACTGCACGACAACGTCCGCAACGAGGACGTGTCCGTGGCCTCGATCCACTGGCCGACCAACACCTGGCACGGCCCCCTGTGCGCCGACGAGAACATCAAGGAGGCCGACGAGGCGATGGACCGCCTCGGCGGCGGCCTGAAGATCGTCGCGGGTGATGCCAACGCGGAGCCCGAGGACGCGGGCTGGTGGAACGACGGCAAGGCCGACGGGTACCGCGACCCGATCGCCGAGAAGTGCGGCAGCCGGGACTGCTCCTCGGCGTACGACACCAACGGCAGCCGGCGGATCGACTTCCTGCTGGTCAAGAGTGGCAACGGCTTCAGCAACGTCGCGACCATCACGCCGTCGATGACCGGCGGCGAGTACTCCGAGCACCGCGCCGTCACCGCCTACGTGAACTACTGACGACCCGGACAGCGGCACCGCACGTCCACCGGCTATCCGAGCCGGCCAGGGCGGGCGGTGCCGCCGGCTGCCTCGTCGATGATGTCGGCGATCGCGTCGAACGGGTTGTACTGGCCGATCTCCTTGGCCATGACCTCGGCCTGGGAGCGGTAGCCGGGGTCGTGCAGCACCGTCTGCACCGCGGCGCGCAGCTCGATGATCCCCGGCCTGCTGGTGCGCAGGTTGACCCCGGTGCCGGTCCACTCGACGCGGGCGGCCACCTCCGGCTTGTCCTCGCTGGCACCGGCCACCACCAGCGGCACTCCGTAGTACAGGGCGGTCTGCACCCCGCCGTAACCGCCGTTGGTGACCAGCACGTCGGCGTGCGGGAGCAGCCCGTCGAACGGTACGAAGCTGGCCAGCCGCACGTTGTCCGGCACGTTGTGCAGGGCCTGGCGTACCAGGGCTGGGCCGTCCTCGCGCGCGGTGGCGGCCACCACGAGGACGTCGAGGTCGGCGAGGGCACGCACCGCGGGGATGACCAGGTCGTGCAGATCGTTGTTGGCGACCGTGCCCTGGGTGACGACCACCACCGGCCGACCCGACGACAACTCCGGCCACCAGGCCGGCTCCTCGTAGCCGCTGCTGCGTGCCGGAGGCAGCGTACCGACGAAGCGTAGGTGCGCCGGAAGGTCGCCGCGGGGGTACTCGAAGCCGGGCACGGTCAGCTGCAGGTAGTGGTCCGTACGGCGGAAGGGGACGTCGAAGAGGTAATCCGTCGTCGCCACGCCCAACGACGTGAGGGTCGCCTCGGCGAACGTCTGGAGAGCGGCGAAGACCTGGCGCACCTCAGCGTTCATCGCTCGGTTGCGGGCGCGTGCCTCCTCGCCTGCCGTCGGCAGTATTCCGGCACCGAACGCCGGAGTGTCCTCGCTCTGCATCAGCAGGGGGACGGAGCCCAGCGTCACGAGCGTCGGACGTTCCTCCGGCGGCGTGGAGAGGTGGAGCACCGGTATCGACCAGAACCCCAACTCACCCAGCACCACATCCGCGGGGAATTCGGCCAGCAGCGCCCGTAGGCCCTGCACCTGCGCGGGCAGTTGGCCCAGGAAGAAGTGCTCGAAGTCGAACGACAACTGGGCCGGCCCCGGCGGCAGCGTGGCCCGCACCGGAAAGAGGACGTCCAGCCTCCGGTCGTCGAGGTCGGCTGCCGGCGGCAGCGCCCGGAACCGCGCCCCGATCGCCCGAACGCGCTCCTCGAACCGGGATCCGGTGTACACCATCACCTCGTGACCACGCCTGACCAGGTCCGCCGCGACCGTGAGGACCGGGCTCACGTGTCCCTCGAATGGGGTCGCTCCCACTATTACCTTGGCCATTCGCGTCTCCCCGTGTCGACGTGCTCGCCCGGATGCTGCGTTGTGTGGTCGTCCACGATCTGGATGATCGTCTTGCCCGGTGCCCGGTGGTGACGGGCGAACGCGGAGGCCGTTTCGGCCAGCGGCCGCACGGCGCCGACGACGGGCTTGAGCCGCCCGGTCCGTAGGCGCTGGGCGAGGTCGATCAGCCGGGCGCGATCAGGCTCGACGACGAAGAAGATGGCTCGCCCGTCCCTCGGCTGGACGGTGGGCGGCATGGCGATGGTGACGACGGTGCCGCCGGGGCGGACCAGTTCGGTCGATCGCTGGAGGATGTCGCCGCCGATGACGTCGAGCACCACGTCGACCTCGCCGACGTGCCGCAGATCGTCGGCGTCCAGGTCGACGAAGGTCTGCGCGCCGAGGGCGAGCGCGAGATCACTATCGTCGGCTCGACCGGTGCCGATCACGTGGGCGCCCACCTCACGCGCGAGTTGGACGGCGATCGAGCCGACGCCGCCCGCGGCGCCGTGGATCAGGACGGTCTGGCCGGTCGCGAGATGGGCGTGGTCGAAGAGGCCCTGCCAAGCGGTCAGTCCGGAGATGGGCAGCGCCGCGGCCACGGTGTGGTCGATGTCGGCCGCGAGCGGGGCGAGGTTGCGAGCCTCCACCGCGGTGTACTCGGCCAGGGAACCGTTGCGGGTCCAGTCGGTCAGGCCGAACACCCGCTGGCCCACGGTGAGGCCGGTCGTGCCGTAGCCGAGGTCGACCACGACTCCGGACAGCTCGTGCCCGGGGACGCTCGGTGTCCGGTCGCGGCCGGCACGATCGGACCACGTCGCCGGCCAGTCGAGCTCTCCGGGAGTGAAGCCCGCGGCGTGAACGCGCACGATGACGTCGTTCTCCGCTGCGTGGGGATACGGCACGTCGGTCAGGGTGAGCCCGCTGACACCCGCGTTACGGTCGCGCGCGGTGATAGCTCGCATGCGTGTCCAATCAGCTCGGCCAGGGTGAGCCGACGATGCGCTCGACCGTCGTCACGCGCTGGAGGCCGGGGATGAAGTGTTCGAGGATGTCGGAGTTCACGGTGCCGTTCGTGGTTTCGGGGCGGTTCTTCAGCCCGTCGACGTGGGCGCGCAGGAACTCGTTCTTGAAGTCGTCCCGTGGATGGACGGCGAGGATTTCGTCGAGCTGGTCGTGTTCCAGGCCGTCCAGGCCGAGGCCGAGCACGTCGGTCAGGACGCCGAGGTAGGTGGTCGCGATTTCCGGGCCCATCCGGTCGGGGATGCCCGGCGTGGTGTGCAGCGCGACCGCCGTCCACACGGTCTCGGCAGCGGCCGTCGAGAAGCCCCGGTCCAGGAGGAACGTGCGTGCGTGGTCGGCGCTGTCGATTTCGAAGCGCTGCTCGACGTCGGAAAACGGGGTCAGGAGGCCGGTGTCGTGAAACATGGCCGCCAGATAGAGCAGCTCCGGGTCCGGTTCCACGCCAAGCCTGCGAGCGTGGATCAGACCGAAGAGATAGACCCGTCGGGAGTGGTGGTAGATGACCGGCCTGGTTGTCGCCTGAATGTGCCTGGTTGCCTCGGCAACCGCCGCTGTCGCAGGAATCTCCAACCCCGCGATGACCTCTGACATGTCCTCTGACCTCCCCAGCAGTGCGCGCGAACGGGCTTACGGCCACCATGCTGCCCGCCGATCGTCGGACGCGCCGCCCTCGTCCAGCCAGGAATCCCTCATATCTGGACAGGGCGAAATCGTGGACAACCTGCACGTTATCGACCACAGATCACGGGGAGTTCGTTTACGACGAAAATCGCCAGGTGGGCAAATCCGTCCACGGGGGCATTCCGTCATCTCCGGTAACGGCGTGCTACCAATGAAAGGTGTCGAAGCCGCCTGTTCGCCGTACGGATCCGGCTCCCAGAGGCCCGGGGTGCTGAACGCTGGTCCGCACCGCGTCGCGGTCGTCGTCTACGACGGGGTGACACTGCTGGATGTCGCCGGCCCGGCCGAGGTGTTCAAGGAGGCGAACCGTTTCGGTGCCGATTACCGGATCGTGCTGTTGTCGCCGACCGGTGCGGACGTCACGTCGAGTCTCGGGATTCGGATGGCGGTCGACGGTGCCGTCTCCGCTGAGCCACCTGTCGACACGCTACTGGTGGCCGGGTCCGACCACTACCCGCGCGTCCAGGTCCCCGCCGACCTGGCGGACGCCGCACGGATACCGGCGGCTGCGGCCGGAAGGGTCGCGTCGATCTGCACCGGAGCGTTCGTCCTCGCCGCCGCTGGCCTCCTCGACGGCAAGCGCGCGACGACCCACTGGCAGGTCGCGCACGAGCTTGCTGCCCGGTGTCCAGCCTGCCGCGTCGAGCCCGACGCGATCTACGTCCGCGACGGCACCACGTACACCTCGGCGGGGGTGACGGCCGGCATCGACCTGGCGCTCGCTCTTGTCGAAGAGGACCACGGGCCCGACCTGGCGCGCGATGTCGCCCGCGCCCTGGTGGTCTACATGCAACGCGCGGGCGGGCAGTCCCAGTTCTCCGCGCCGCTGCAGGGGCCGCCGCCCCGCTCGCCGGCTCTGCGCAGAATTACCGACGTCGTGACGGCGAACCCCCGCGGGGACCACTCGCTCAGCGAACTCGCGAAACACCTCAACGTGAGCACCCGGCACCTCACCCGGCTCTTTCGCGACGAGCTCTCCACGACACCGGCCCGCTACGTGGAGAGCATCCGGTTCGACATGGCCCGGGCCCTGCTCGACCAGGGCCACACCGCCACGCAGGCCGCGACCCTCGCCGGGTTCCCCAGCTACGAGAGCATGCGACGGGTCTTCGCCAGGAACCTGTCGATCAGCCCTGCGGCCTACCAGCGGAGGTTCAGTACGGCTCGCCGCGCCCCCGCGGGTTAGGCCCTGTGTCGAGGTCCCCGGCCGTGGCCTCGACGGGCGTCACTCCTGCCACTGGTGGGCGACGTCGAGCACGATCCGGCTGTGCGTGCCGGGGCCGGCCAGCACGAGGATGCGGAACGGCAGTCGGGCCCGTACGCCGACCGCGAAGGTGGTGTAGCCCTCGAAACTGCCGCCGAAGACGACGTCGCGCAGTGTCGGGTAGCGCAGCACGTTCGCGGTGTGCTCACCGACCTGGTAGGGCACCGTGCCCTGGTGGGCCGCGTCGTACGCCGGCGCCCGCAGCGAGACCCGCAGCAGCTCGTCCCCGGCGGTGTACGGGGACAGGGGCAGCCCCTCGCCCTCGGTCCAGGTCTCGCCGTAGCCGACCGAGTAGCCGTGCACCGGACCGGCGAACTCGAAGACCACCCGGTCGTAGCAGTCCTGGCGGCCGGTCCGTACCTCGATCAGCGGGGCGGTGCTCAGCGTGCCGGCCGTCTTGTCCGCGCTGCCCCAGGTGATCCCGCAGTACGGCGACCCGGTCGCCGCCATGGTGGTGCTCGCCGCGGCGCCGCTGCCCGCGCCGGCGACCAGTCCGGCGAGTACGACCGCCAGTGCCGTCAGTGCGCTCCTGATCCTCATCGTGGTGTCTCCGTTCCGTGTCCGAGGCCGATCGCGGCGGTGTTGCCGGCGGCCCTCTGTGCTGACGGTGGGCCCGCCCCGGCACGGCCACTTCGCTGCGGCGTAACGGCCGGGTAACAACGGCAACGTCGGTATGACGAATCCGTTATGCCCGATCTCGACCTATGCTCGCTTAGCATTCACGTACATCAATGACCGGCGACACCGTGGTCGCCGGACGATCGCAGGGGAGTGCGTGATGTTCCGACGACAAGTGAGACGTATGGCCTTGGCCATGCTGGCGGTGATCCTGGGAGCGGCCGGGGTGCAGCTCGCCACCGGCGGTCCCGCCGCCGCTGGGCGGACCCTCTACTACGACGCGAGCCGCACCGGCGAGTTCCGCACCAACTTCGACCAGGCGGCGCAGATCTGGAACAGCCGGGTCAGCAACGTCCGGCTGCTGGCCGGCACCCCGGCCAGCATCACCATCTACGTCGACAGCGGCTGGCCCCGGGCGCAACCGACCGGGCTCGGCTCGGGCCGGATCTGGATGGGTCGCCAGGCCGTCGACCAGGGCTACGACCGTACCCGGATCGCCACCCACGAGCTCGGCCACATCCTCGGCCTGCCCGACCGGCGCACCGGCCTCTGCACCGACCTGATGTCCGGCAGCAGCGCCCCGGTCTCCTGTCGCAACGCCAACCCCAGCGCCGCCGAGGCGAGTCGGGTCAACTCCCTGTTCGCCGGCTCGCTGGCCCCGCCCGCCGCCACCACGTACACCTGGACCGGCGCCTCGGACATCGGGCCGACGGTCGTCGGCGGCCGGCCCGCCACCGAGAACTACCCGTTCATGGTCTATGTCTCCGGCTGCACCGGCACGCTGATCAAGGCCAACTGGGTGGTCACCGCCAAGCACTGCCCGACGCCGTCCTCGGTCCGGGTGGGCAGCGTCAACCGCAGCAGCGGCGGGACCGTGGCCCGGGTGTCCCGCGCGGTCAACCACCCGAGCGTCGACGTCAAGCTGTTCCAACTGGCCAGCTCGGTCACCTACGCGCCGGCCCCGATCCCGACCACCTCCGGCGCGGTCGGCACCGCCACCCGGATCATCGGCTGGGGCCAGACCTGCCCGCGGCCGAGCTGCGGCTCGGCCCCGGCGGTCGCCAACGAGCTGGACACCTCGATCGTGGCCGACAGCCGCTGCTCGGGGATCAACGGCCCGTACGAGATCTGCACCAACAACACCAACGGCAACTCGGGTGCCTGCTACGGCGACTCGGGCGGCCCGCAGGTGCGTCGGGTCAACGGGGTGTGGAACCTGATCGGCGCCACCAGCCGGGCCGGCAACAACAACTCCACCTGCGCCACCGGCCCGTCCATCTACGTCGACCTGCCCTCGATCCGTTCCTGGATCAACACCCAGGTCGGCGGCCTGCCCGTCTGACCGAACGGATGACGCCGGTGGGGGACGCGCGACGCGCGTCCCCCACCCCGTCGTCGGGTCACTCGTGGCAGCACGCTGGGGTAGCGTGCCTGGCACATCGACCCATTCGAGGTGACCCATGCCTGCCGTCGTCGTGCTCGCGCTGACCCTCGCCCTGGCACCCGCGCCGTCGCCGTCGGCCACGTCCGGCCCGGTCGGTGACCTCCTCGGCGGCGTCGGGCAGATCGTCGACGGCCTGCTCGGCGGCGGCAGCACGCCGAGCGCGTCGCCCACCCCGAGTCCGGGCTCGAGCGCCGGTCCATCCGCCCCGGCCGCCCCGGTTCCCGCCCCCACCGGGTCGGTGGCCGGGTCCCGGCCACCGGCGGCACCGGCCGCGCCCGCGCGTCCCGGCGACCGGGGCGCTCGCGGGGCC